>NZ_JADQ01000068.1:0-20539 GCF_000518465.1 Paenibacillus sp. J14
CCTTCTATGATCTCCACTCCCTTGTATTTGCACAGACGCTTAAATATTTCGATCAAATCTCTCCTCACTTGATTATAGATCTCTTTCCGTCTATACTTCGGGGTGAACACGATATGGTATTTGCACATCCACTTCGTGTGAGCTAAACTATAGCTCTTGTTTGCCATCTAAGACCATTCCTTTCTTTTATTGAGCCTGAACATCTCAATTTTATGGGAATGGTCTAGTTGGTCAAACCTTCGTTCCTCCACCCGCATAGCGGGTGGTTTTTTGTTTCGCACGCTTCACGAGCTCAACTGGCTAAAGCCATAATAAAACAACAAGCCCAGCCAAAGCCGGGCTTGTTCTCGTCCAAACTCTTATTCCGCAGAACGCATATGCGGGAACAACAGCACGTCACGGATGGATGCCGAGTCAGTCAACAGCATCACCAGACGGTCCACCCCAATACCCAAACCACCAGTCGGAGGCATCCCGTACTCGAGGGCACGGATGAAGTCCTCATCCATTTCATGCGCTTCATCGTTACCTTGTTCACGTTCAAGCAATTGCGCTTCGAAACGTTGACGCTGGTCGATCGGGTCGTTCAGTTCCGTAAAGGCATTCGCATGCTCACGGGCTACGATAAACAGCTCAAAGCGATCTGTAAACCGCGGATCCTGCTCGTTCTTCTTCGCGAGCGGCGAGATCTCAACCGGATGTCCGTAAACGAACGTAGGTTGAATTAATGTTTCTTCAACAAATTGCTCAAAGAATGCGTTCAAAATATGACCATACGTCATATGCGGCTCAACTGGCACATTGTGCTCCTTCGCCAAACGATGCGCCTCTTCATTGCTCATTTGCACGCTGAAATCGACGCCGGTTACTTCTTTAACTGCATCAACCATGGACACACGGCGCCATTGCGGCTTCAAGTTAACCTCATGCCCTTGGTAATGTACCACTTGAGTCCCGAGCACTTCCTGCGCGATATGGGAGATCAGATTTTCCGTAAGCGCCATAATATCTTTATAGTCGGCATAAGCTTCATACAGCTCGATCATCGTAAATTCCGGGTTGTGACGCGTCGAAATCCCTTCGTTCCGATAAACCCGGCCGATTTCATAAACTTTCTCCAAGCCGCCAACGATCAGTCGCTTCAAGTGAAGCTCGATGGCGATCCGCATATACAACTGCATGTCCAACGCATTGTGGTGCGTAATAAACGGACGGGCAGCCGCACCGCCAGCAATGTTATGCAGCGTTGGCGTTTCCACTTCCAAATATCCGAGGGAATCCAGGTAACGGCGCATGGATCGGATGATCTGCGAACGCTTGATGAACGTCTGCTGCACTTCAGGATTCACGATCAAGTCGACATAACGCTGGCGATAACGCAGCTCAACGTCTTTCAAACCGTGATATTTGTCCGGCAACGGATACAACGACTTCGACAGCACCTCTAAGTCCTTCACCTTGATCGTCGTTTCACCAGTTTTGGTTTTGAACACCTCACCCGTTACCCCGACGATATCCCCAAGGTCCAGAATGCTGAACGCCTGATACTTCACTTCAGGCACGCTGTCTTGACGGACATAAATCTGAATTTTGCCAGACAAGTCCTGCAGGTGCGCAAAGCTGGCTTTCCCCATGACCCGCTTAGCCATGATTCTTCCAGCAATGGTCACCTCGACGCGCTTCTCCTCCAATTCTTCCTTGGTCAGCCCGTCATATTGCCGGAGAATGTCCCCCGCCATGTCGGTGCGTTCAAATTTTTTGCCAAAAGGATCGATGCCAAGCCCGCGCAGCTCGTCCAATTTATCACGGCGAATTTGCAGCAGCTCGCTGACCTCCATCGCTTCCTGGTTATTCATCTCTTCGCTCATTACCCTACTCCACTCCTTAATCCAGCTGAATTTGCTCGCCGACAAAAGAAACAGTGAAAGAAGCCTCCGCTGGGGAAGCTTCTTCTCTCGCTCATTCCGCCTTACTTCTTAATGTCTACGATTTTATATTGAATCACGCCTGCCGGAACGTTAACGTCTACGATGGCGCCTTTTTTCTTCCCAAGAATGGCTTTGCCGACAGGACTTTCATTCGAAATTTTGTTCTGCATCGGATCGGATTCTGCCGTCCCGACGATCGCATATTCCATCGTATCGCCGAATTCCAGATCTTCCACCGTCACGATCGAACCAATGCTTACCGTATCCGTGTCGATTTCATCGTTGTTGATGATCCGCGCGTTGCGAAGCATTTTCTCCAGAGTAATGATGCGTCCTTCAATAAATGCTTGCTCGTTCTTGGCGTCCTCATATTCCGAGTTCTCGCTGATATCCCCGTATCCGATGGCAACCTTGATCCGTTCCGCCACTTCACGGCGTTTCACGGACTTCAAGTTCTCCAATTCTTCTTCCAGTCTTTTCAGACCGTCTTGGGTAAGGATAACTTCTTTATCGCTCATCTCAACCGATTCTCCTGTCATGGAAAAAATTTTCGCACGGTACGTGCGGCACCCGAAAACTCCCCCTGGCAAACGAACGATTCCCAAATGGTATAGTTCCTTTGCCCTACCACTGCCGCCCAGGTGCATGGAAGCGCTCGCTTCCGGCCACAGTGATCACTTCGATGCTTACTTGTTGTGTTTATTATATGCAATATGTGATAAGGGTCAGACCCTCATTTGGGAGAGACTGACACTTGAGGCGAATTTATATTGTGAAATTATAGGTGAACGATTCTGAAATGTCAATGACGCCCGATTTTACAAATGTAAACGTTTCATGTGTATAGAGGTCCCCCATTCGAGGACACCCCTCTCCACTTCAACGTTTAGGCGGACACCTCATCGGGTACCGTTCCCGCCGCCAAATCAGCAACAAAATTCTCAAGAATCCGCACCATCTCGTCCCGCCGAGTTTCTTCCATAATGAGGTCTTTGATGCGCGCTGCCCCTTTCAACCCTTTTAAATACCAAGCCAAATGTTTGCGCATTTCACGAACAGCAACAAGCTCACCCTTCAACGCCGCTAGACGGTCCATGTGAAGGATCGCAATGCGAATCTTCTCCTCCGCATCCGGCTCAGGAAGCAATACGCCTGTTTTCAAGTATTCAACCGTCCGGTACAGCATCCAAGGGTTACCGAGCGCTCCGCGTCCGATCATCACACCGTCACAGCCGGTCTCATCCAGCATCCGTTTCGCATCCTCCGGTGTCGCCACATCGCCGTTCCCAATGACGGGAATCGACACCGCTTCCTTCACTTGTCGGATGTAACTCCAGTCCGCTTTTCCAGTGTATAGCTGCTCCCGCGTCCGACCATGAACACTCACAGCTTTACCGCCGGCTCGTTCAACCGCTTTAGCGTTGTCCACGACGTAGATGTGCTCCGCGTCCCAGCCTATGCGCATTTTTACCGTGACCGGTTTACTTACCGCATCCACAACCGCCGCAACCATTTCGTATATTTTATTCGGGTCAAGCAGCCAGCGTGCCCCAGCGTCACATTTCGTCACCTTCGGCACAGGGCAGCCCATATTAATATCGATGATGTCGGCATTGGTTTCCTGATCGACGACTTTTGCCGCTTCGACCAGCGACGCGCGATCCCCGCCGAAAATTTGCAGACTGAGCGGCTTTTCCCGCTCGTCCACAAAGAGCATTTCTCGCGTCCGCTTATTGCCGTGAAGGATCGCTTTATCGCTAACCATCTCGGCGCAGACCAGCCCGGTCCCAAATTCTTTGGCAATCAGACGGAAGGCTGGATTACATACGCCTGCCATCGGGGCAAGTACGACTCGGTTCTTCAATTCCACATCGCCAATCTTCAGCAAGATGGTTCCCTCCCATGCAATAAAATAGTTAAAAATCAGCGGTGCACTACAAATCCGACTTGAGCTCCGCTAAAGATATTCCTAAACATTGGGCAATCTTCGTTAACATTTGCTCATCTGCCCGGCGGTTCCCCCGTTCTACCGCGCCCAATAAGGCCAGGGATACGCCGGACTTCTCTGCCAGCTCTTGCTGGGTGAAGCCTTTTAGCTTTCGGAAAGCGCGGATGCGCTGTGCCAGTTGCATGTTTTCCAAAACCGGACGCCTTCCTTTCCATCTAAGTTGTCTAGAGCTTGATGAATCTGTTCAAACAGCCCGGAAGGCTCTCCTTCCGGCACGATGTCGGCTAAGGGAATGAGCACAAAAGCACGCTCCATCATCCGCGGGTGCGGTAAGGTCAGAAGCGGGGTGTCCATCACCCTGCCGTCAGCCCACAATAAATCCAGGTCCACCGTTCGCGGCCCAAAGCGAATCGTACGCTCCCGTCCCAGTCGCAGCTCAATATCGAGCATGAAGGTCAGCAACGCCTCAGGTTCCAGCGAAGTGCGGACCGCAACGGCCATATTCACAAAACAAGGCTGATCCAAATAACCAACCGGATCCGTCTCATAGAGATTGGAGCACCGCAGGACCTCGATCTCCGGGTGCTTCTGCAATTCTGAGATCGCCTGCATCAAAGTGGCTTCGCGGTCGCCTAGATTAGCCCCTAAAGCAATATAAGCCTCTGAAAGCTCAGAGGGAGATGTCATAGTCATAAATATTAGCTCACTTTCTGGAACGATACAACTCGACCGTCACACCGTCAAAATGTACGTCAAACGGCGGATGCGGCTTCGTAACTCGAACCGTTAACGCATCTACCCTAGTATAAGTGTCCAATACCGCAGATGCAATATGCTCCGCCAGGGCTTCGATAAGCTTGAAGCTCTTCTTCTCAACGACCCCCTTGACCAGCTCATGCACTTCGGCATAATTGACCGTCTGCGTTAAATCGTCGTTAACCCCGGCCTCATGCAGATCCAACTCCAATTCCAAATCTACATAAAATCGTTGACCGAGCTTACGCTCTTCCTCAAAAACACCGTGATACCCGTAATATTCCAAGTGCCGCAGCACGATTTTATCCATTCATTTCAGCTCCTTTACCGGCAAATGGTCAAGCATACACGATGGCATCGCACATCTGCACGGTTTGCTTGATCTCTTTCACGTCATGGACACGGACGATTTGGCAGCCTTGCGCAATTCCCAACGCCACGGTGGCCGCCGTTCCGAACACCACCTCATCGACCGGAAGATCCAATGCGGTGCGGATAAACCGTTTGCGAGACGTCCCCAGCAGCAACGGGAACCCCAATGCCGCTAATTCGTCCAACGCCTTCATGACACGCAGATTTTCGTGATAGTCCTTAGCAAAGCCGATGCCGGGGTCCAAAATAATATTTTCATCTGAAACGCCGGCCTTTCGGGCAATCTCCACGCTCTCCCGCAAATCCGCAGCCACATCGGCAAGCAAATCGCGGTAATGACGATCATGACGGTTATGCATCAAAATCACCGGACAACCAAACTCCGCCGCCACTTCCGCCATCCGCGGCTCCGCCTTAAAACCCCAGACATCATTTATGATATGCGCCCCGGCCTTCAACGCTTCGTATGCCACCTGCGCCTTGTACGTATCGACCGACAACGGAATGTGAGGAAGCTCGCGATGAAGTGCCTCAACGACAGGAATGACCCGTTCCAGCTCTTCCTGTTCACTTACAGGCACATGGCCTGGACGTGTCGACTCCCCGCCGATATCAATAATATCCCCACCTTCTGCAACCATTTCACGGGCGTGCTGAACGGCGCGCTCTACATTATTGTAACGACCTCCATCGGAAAAAGAGTCCGGCGTCACATTCAAAATTCCCATCACCAGCGTGCGCTCCCCCAACGTTAAAGAGGCCTCGCCCAGCTGGTAGCTGCGCTTATAGATGATCGGCTGCATCGCCACTCCTCGCTTTCTCTCTATATTTCCCCAATAACAGACACGTCATCGGTCCGATTCGTCCGGTTCCCACTGTGCGCCGTAGTGACCCTCGGCCTCCGGGCTGGTCAGACTCCACCAGTTCCGTCACCGGCACAAGCTCCTGAATCGAATTCGTCAGGAAGACCTCGTCAGCCGCCAACAGCTCGTCCCAAGTGTAGCGACCTTCCTCCGCCGCAATCCCTTGCTCAGCTGCCAGCTCCAGCACCTTCGCGCGGGTAACGCCGGGGAGAATGCCGGTTTCCACATCCGGTGTATATAATCTTCCATTTCGTGCAAAAAATACATTGCTGACGATCCCCTCCGCCAGCCAGCCATCCGCCGTCAGCAGCAGTCCCTCAGCGGGTGCTGCAGCAGATCGACGTCCGTGCACATGCGGTTGGGCATTCGCTGCAGGAGCGTCTGCCGTCTGCAGCGCCTCCCGTTCTAACCGAGCGAGTTCGCGCTTCGCCAACACATTGTTCATATAGTGCAGTGACTTGAAACGCACCTCGCCCTCCGGCGTATTGCGAGGCGTTGTCAGCCGCCATAACGGCTTCCCATCCGTGTACAGCGTCTCCCCAGGGTCGGGCAGCGGCTTCACATAGATCACGACCCTTGGTTTCTCGTAGTCACCGACAGGCAAGCCCAGCGGCCCTTCGCCAGCCGTCACCGTATATCGAATGTAACCTTCGTCCAATCCGTTCCGCGCAAGCAGCTCGGCGATTTCCGCTTCAACCCGGCCATGATCAACCTGGTGCGCAATCCCAAGCGCCTTGCAGCCTGTCTCCAGCCGCTGGAGATGCTGTTCTAGCAGGAACGGGCGCCCTCCGTAGGTGCGGAACGTTTCAAATAAACCGAGCCCGTACATAAAGCCGTGATCCATCACAGAGATCACGGCTTGATCGGCCGGGGTCGGAACGCCATCCACCCCGATGTAATTCATGCTTTGGCTTCCGCCTTTCGGTTCAAGAAGTTACGGAGAATTTGGTGTCCATGCTGGGTAATGATCGATTCCGGATGGAACTGCACGCCCTCGACGGCATACTCTTTGTGGCGCAGCCCCATGATCTCCCCTTCCGCCGTCTCTGCCGTAATCTCCAGGCAATCCGGCAGACTCTCGCGCTCCACGATCAGCGAATGATATCGCGTAGCCGTGAAGGGGGACGGCAGACCGGCAAACACCGATTCTCCATGATGGTAAATAGGCGATGTCTTGCCATGCATCAAGCGTTCGGCGCGAATTACCTTGCCGCCAAAGGCTTGACCAATGGCCTGATGCCCCAGACAAACGCCAAAGATCGGGATAACCCCTTTAAAATGCTCAATCAAATTCAACGTGATCCCAGCCTCATTGGGCGTACACGGGCCGGGGGATATCAAAATATGATCCGGCTGCAAAGCCTCAATACCCGCAAGATCGATCTCATCGTTGCGGCGGACAGTTACTTCCTCGCCTAACTCACCTAAATACTGCACCAGATTGTACGTGAAAGAATCATAATTGTCGATCACTAAAATCATCTCATCTCATCTCCTGTCCTAGACTTTGTCCAGCTGGCTCTTCTGAAAATCCTCAACTCTGTTGTACAGCCAGAGCAACGGCTCTAGCTTTGTTCAAACATTCCCTATACTCACGATACGGGTCTGAATCGATGACAATGCCGGCACCTGTCTGCAAGTAGCCGACGCCGTCCTTCGTGACCAGCGTACGTATAATAATATTTAATTCGATATTCCCGGCATAGTCAATCCATCCCATTGCGCCGGTGTAAGGGCCTCTCGTGACAGGCTCAAGCTCCTCGATAATTTCCATCGTCCGCACTTTAGGCGCTCCGGTGATCGTTCCCCCAGGAAAAACAGCCGCAATCGCATCATAAATCGTACGATCCGCATTCAGCACTCCTTCGACCTCGGAGACCAGATGCATGACGTGCGAATACCGCTCCACGGTAAACAGCTCGCTGACCCGCACCGTCCCATACTCCGCCACCCGGCCGATATCGTTGCGCAGAAGGTCGACGAGCATGATGTGCTCGGCTTGCTCCTTCTCGCTGGCCAGCAGCTCGGCCTCCATCCGCTGATCCTCCTGCGGCGTATGTCCACGCCGTCTCGTTCCCGCAATCGGTCGGGTGCTGATTCGCCCCTGCTCCACCTTCACCAGCAACTCCGGCGAAGCGGATACGAGCTGGAAGTCCGGGAACCGGAGCAAACCCATATACGGCGAAGGATTCAGCTTGCGCAGCTGCTCATACACCCGCTCCGGCGAAGCGGCCAACGGAAATGCTTGGCGCAGCGAAAGATTCACCTGGAAGACGTCGCCAGCCGCGATATATTCCTGCACCCGTCGCACCGCCGCTTCAAACGCCTCCTGCGGCATGGAGACGGACAAGCGCCGGCGTTCCAACTCCTCGTCGGGAAGTGAAGGGGAGTCCGCCGCGGCACTCCCTGTACCTACCGAGTCCTTCGCCGACGTGCAAAAGCCAGCCCACAGCTCTGCCATTCGTACAGCCCGCGCCTCAGCGAGGTGATAGCGGTCACGCAGCTGATCCAAAGGCAGCGACGCAATCGGGACATGGACGATGCAATACACATCGCCTTCCGCTTGATCGATGACCCACAGCTCCTCGAACCGCATCCAGACGTAATCATCCAGGCCCAGATCGTCCTGTGCCAGGTTGGGCAGCCGTTCTAGCGATCGTGCGACGTCATAGGCGAGATAACCCACCGCCCCGCCGCTGAATTTCGGCAACCCCGACCAACCCGGCGAACGAAATGGTTCCATCCAGTCCCGCAGCATATCGAGCGGCTTGCCTGACTTGACTGAAACTTTGCCGGAAGCAAAATCCTCCACCACGGCCTGATCGCCCTTACCGCGAAGGACGGAGACCGGATTCAGCCCCAAGAAGGTATAGCGTCCAACCTTGCCGCTCTCCAACACAAAGGCATATGGCCCGGCTTCCTCCCAGGCCCGGGACCAGTTCTCAGGCAAGCCGACAGCCGGCAGCGGAATTTTGACCGCGAAGGGCAGCACCGTCCAGTTGCCCGTGTTCCCCCATTCTCTCCATTGCTCCCAAGTCATTATCTTTTTCATGAAGCGCGCGTGATCCCCCACATTCTCAGCCTGAAGAAGCTCTTGTCTTATTGGAAGCTAGTATACTAGAAGACGCCTAATAGGAAAACATCTATCGCAAAAAATAAAAACCCCAGACCGTTCGGTTGGAACGGCCGGGGGTGATCATCGCTCTTACCGCGAAACGATTAAGCTTCGAAATTGTACAGCGGCGTGCTGAGATAACGTTCACCGTTACTTGGAATAACGGCAACGACACGTTTGCCTTTACCCAGTTGCTTCGCAACTTTCAATGCAGCAAACACTGCAGCACCGGAAGAGATCCCGGACAGAATGCCTTCTTGTCTTGCTACAATACGCGCTTGTTCGAACGCTTCTTCGTTCTCGACATGAATGATTTCATCATAAATTTCACGGTTCAAAATTTCTGGAATGAAGTTCGCACCGAGACCTTGGATTTTGTGAGGACCTGGTTTACCGCCAGCCAAAATCGGCGATGCTGCCGGTTCAACGGCGTAGATTTTCAGATCCGGGAACCGTTTCTTCAATACTTCACCCGCACCGGTAATCGTACCGCCAGTACCGATCCCTGCAACAAATGCATCCAGACGTCCATCCAGCGATTCGATTGCTTCAACGATTTCCGGCCCCGTCGTCTCGCGGTGAATCTTCACGTTCGCTTGAGTTCTAAATTGGTCTGCCAGGAAATAATCCGGATTCGCAGCTAGCAGTTCTTCGGCTTTCTTCACCGCACCGTTCATGCCCTCGGCCCCTGGCGTCAGGACAAGCTCTGCCCCGTAAGCGCGCAACAGGTTGCGGCGTTCCAAGCTCATCGTTTCCGGCATGACAATGACAGCTTTATAGCCTTTGGCTGCAGCGACCATCGCCAGGCCAATCCCGGTGTTTCCGCTGGTCGCTTCGATAATCGTGCCACCCGGTTTCAGCTTGCCGGCTTTTTCCGCCTCTTCCACAATGCTGATTGCAATCCGATCCTTGACGCTGGAGCCTGGGTTTTGGTATTCCAGCTTCACGTAGATTTCCGCACTGTCCTCCGGTACAACCCGGTTCAAACGGACCAGCGGCGTATCTCCGATCAATTCCGTAACATTGTTGACGACTTTTGCCATATCAAATATCCTCCCTTTGGATAAAAATAACCAAATCGATCTGGCTGCCCCACAAATGAAAGCTGAGATTTAGGATGCACGATTCATCGACTTTCATTTATTTCCGAGTAATTAAGTTGGTTTTCTAATTATAATCTTAACAACGCCGATCGGAGTTGTCAAGAAAAGTCACAAAAAATACTTTGCTTTCAAGGGACTTAAGCCCCCGATCGCAAAGTATTTTGGACCTACTCAGTCATACTTCACAATAATTTATTTCTCGGTTCTAGCGATCAGCTGGTCGATTTCCTCCGGCGTAAACAAGTAAGGCTCATTGCAGAAATCGCACACAACCTCCGTCTCTTTTCCTTCGTCCCGCAGCTCCTCCAGCTCCTTCTTGCCCAAGCTGATCAGCGTGCGTTCAACCCGTTCCCGGGAACAGTTGCAGGAAAAGACGATGTCCATCTCCTCCAGGATCTGCACATCCTTCACGATCCAGCGAAGCATTTCTTCCAGCTCCAGCCCTTGGTCAAGCAAAGCCGTAACCGGTGGAAGCTGTCCTATCGCCTTTTCGATCGAATCAATCTCCGAATCGCTTAAGCCTGGGAGCAGTTGAATGATGAAGCCCCCGGCTACGATCACCGAATTATCTACATCGACCAGGACGCCAAGTCCAACCGCGGATGGCGTTTGCTCCGATACGGCAAAATAATAGGTGAAATCCTCACCCAATTCACCGGAAATCAACGGCACGCTCCCGCGATACGGTTCCTTGAGCCCCAGATCCTTCGTGACATGGATGAACCCTTCGGTGCCGACTGCACCGCGCACGTCCAGTTTCCCTTGACTGTTGCTTGGCAAGTGGACATGCGGGTTCTTGACGTAACCGCGCACTTCGCCCTTGGCGTTCGCATCGGCAATGATCTGTCCGATCGGCCCGTCGCCCTTTACCTGAACGGTCAGCTTATCCTCGCCCTTGAGCATCGCCCCCATCATGGCAGCGGCAGTCACCGTCCGTCCCATAGCTGCGGTAGCTGTTGGATAAGTATCATGCCGACGGCGCAGCTCCTCCACCAGCTGGGTCGTCCGCACGGCAAAGGCGCGTACCTTCCCGTCCATGGCGATCCCTCGGATCAACCGGTCTTTCTTATTGTTATGGTCCATGTTGCGAAGGACCTCCTTTCATCCCTTAAAGGTCAATCAACCTTTCATTATTTCCATAATCTATGATCCGCATCATTGATTGCGCTCGTAAATAATGCGAAGGCCCTCCAAAGTCAGCTGGGAGTTAACCTCCTCGATGGTGCGCGTCTCGCTGGCGATCAGCTCAGCCAACCCTCCGGTAGCAATCACCTTCGGTTTCGCACCCATCTCCCGGGCAATCCGCTCCACAATGCCATCAACCTGGCCCGCATAGCCAAAAATAATCCCCGCCTGCATCGCATGCACCGTGTTGCGCCCGATCACCTTCTTCGGCTTCTCCAGCTCAATCCGCGGCAGCTTGGACGCCCGTTGATACAGGGCTTCGGTCGAGATGCCAATCCCCGGCACAATCGCACCGCCAAGATAATTGCCGGCAGCATCGATACAGTCAAATGTTGTGGCCGTGCCGAAGTCAACAACAACCAGCGGCCCGCCGTACTTCTCGATAGCCGCCACCGCGTTGACGATCCGGTCCGCGCCTACCTCGCGCGGGTTTTCGTAGCGCAGGTTCAGCCCGGTTTTGATGCCCGGCCCCACAACCAGCGGCTTGTGATGTAAATATTTTTCGCACAGCTCTTCCAGCACGTGCATTAACGGCGGAACAACCGAAGAAATGATGACGCCTTCCATCTCACTTCCCCGGATGCCTACCATATCAAACAGATTATGGATCAATACGCCGTACTCGTCCACCGTGGCTTGACGGTTCGTGCTGATGCGGAAATGATGGAGCAACTCCTTGCCCCGGTAAATCCCCAACACGATATTCGTATTGCCTACATCGACTACAAGGAACATGCGCCTGTTAAGCCTCCTTTTTGCCGTTCAGGTCCAAACTGATATCCAGGCTTTCAAAAGAATACGTCAACCGTCCCACGGAAATGACGTCTACGCCGCTCTCAGCAATGCCGCGAATCGTTTCCAGCGACACGTTGCCCGATGCTTCCACCGTTACATGCGGCGCTTTCGCCTTGATTCGGCGCACCGCTTCCTTCATCAGATCAGGTGCCATGTTGTCGAGCATAATGATATCTGCTCCAGCTTGCAGCGCTTCCTCCACCTGCTCGAGGTTCTCCGTCTCCACCTCAATGGTCATCGTATGCGGAATCTGAGCCCGGGCGCGGCTGACCGCTTGGGTAATCCCCCCGGCCCCCTTGATATGATTATCCTTGATCATCACCGCATCGTACAACCCAAAGCGGTGATTCGCACCTCCCCCGGTGCGGACGGCATACTTCTCCAGCATCCGATGTCCCGGCGTCGTCTTGCGCGTATCCACCAAACGAGTTGGCAGGCCGCCCAAAGCCTCGACGAACAGGTTCGTCCGTGTAGCGATCCCGGACAAGCGCTGCAGCAGATTCAGCGCTAACCGCTCCCCGGTTAAGATGCTATGCGTGCTTCCTTCAACCTCGGCGAGAATCGTACCTTTCTCGATGCGTTCGCCGTCCTTCACGTGCGGCGTAAACGTTAAGCTGGGGTCCACGATCTCAAAGACGAGCTGAGCTACCGGTATGCCGGCAACAATGCCGCCTTGCTTGGCGTGAATAATCCCTTTGGATTCATGGCCGGCAGGGATCGTCACGGCGGTCGTCACGTCTCCGGAGCCTACGTCTTCCTTCAGCCAGCTGCGGATAGACTCCACAAGCCCTTCATTATATCCATTAAACATCATCGCTAATTTCCTCCAACATCCCTTGATCCCGTTGCCACAACAGATGCTTGCGCCATTTCGCGTCATCCCGCTCCGGGAAGTCCCCGCGGTAGTGTCCACCCCGGCTCTCCTCGCGAGCCAATGCCGCTTGGGCCAGCAGCAGCGCGCAGGTCAACATATTGGCATACTCCCATTGGTCACGGGTATGCAGCGCTTGGCTAAAAATCGCCTTGTGCTTCTCCAACTCCTCGATGCCCTTGGTAAGCCCCCCTGCGGTGCGGCGCAGGCCGACACGGCGCACCATCGTCTTTTGCAGGTCAAGGCGGCGTTCCACCAGCGAGAACGGAGCCGGCGCCATGCGGCCGTCGTGGTAAGCCACCGTCTCGCCCGTACGAGTTCGCGGCGGCAGCTCCTCGATCCGCTGGATAATCCGGCGGCCAAACACAATCGCTTCCGACAGCGAATTGCTGGCAAGCCGATTGGCTCCGTGCACGCCGGTCGATGAAACCTCACCGCAGGCGAACAACCGTTGCACACTCGTCTCGCCATAATGGTTAACGCGAACGCCTCCCATCATATAATGCGCTGCCGGAGCGACTGGAATCCAGTCACTGGTCAAATCAAGCCCATAACGCAGGCAGGTTTCGTAAATCGTCGGAAAGCGCGCTTTGATCTTCTCCGGATCTTCGTGCGTGATATCGAGATACACGATACTTGCTCCGGTCTCCTCCATCTCGCTGACGATGGCTCGCGCTACGATATCCCGCGGGGCCAACTCCAGCAGCTCATGGTACTTGCTCATGAACCGCTCACCTTTAATATTCCGCAGCACGGCCCCTTCACCGCGAACCGCTTCGGAAATGAGGAACCGCGGGGCGCCCGGGTAGCAGAGCGAAGTAGGATGAAATTGAATAAATTCCATATCGCGAAGCACCGCTCCTGCCCGATAGGCGATGGCGAGGCCGTCCCCTGTGGCTACCTCGGGATTGGTCGTATAACGATACAACTGCCCGGCTCCGCCGGAGCATAGAATGGTCGCATTCCCGCGCAGGAACACACGCTGCCCGTCAGGCCGCTGGACTAACGCGCCCAGGCATTCGTTCTCCTCCGTAATCAAATCGATTACATAATGATTGTCCCAAACCTCGATGTTCGGATGGGCTTCCGCCTGCTCGGACAACGCCCGCACGATCTCATACCCTGTCGCATCCCCGTGCGCATGCAAGATTCGGCGATGGCTATGAGCCCCCTCTTTCGTGAGCGCCAGCTCCCCGTTTTCCAAATCAAAGGACGTACCCAGCTTCATGAGCTCTCTAACGCCTTCCGGCCCCTCATTCACAAGGATATCCACCGCTTTGGAGGAGCATAATCCCGCGCCGGCCAACAGCGTATCCTGGCGATGATAGGCCGGGGAATCATCCTCAGAGATCACGGCTGCAATCCCCCCCTGCGCATACCGGGTATTGCTCTCCAGCATGGATTTCTTCGTGACCAGGATTACGCGATTCTTTTCACTTGCTTTGATAGCGGTAAAAAGACCGGCAATCCCCGAACCGATCACAATCACATCCGTATCCACGACCGTCAATCGGCTTGCCTCAAAATCAACCAAATATTGTGGAATCACGTTCGTCACCTATCTTGAACAAGAGAGTAGCGCATGCTACTTAACTTGTAACATGCGCTCTAAGGATAATCTGGCTTTGTCGGCAACGACAGGCGGTACGTAAATTTGTGGCTGCATCGTTTCCAGGCATTTCACCAGTTTCTTCAGATTATTGACTTTCATGTTCGGGCACACCAGATATTTCGTGGCAAAATGGAACGTTTTGTCCGGGCTGTCTTTACGCAGCTGGTATCCAGTTCCATCCTCCGTACCAACGATAAACTCTTTGGTGGAGGAATTTTTGCAGTAATCGATGATCGCCGTAGTGCTGCCGACGAAATCGCCCATGGCCACCACTTCCGGGCGGCATTCCGGATGCACGACAAACTCGGCGTTCGGATATTTCGCTTTCATCTCAACGACGTCTTTGACCGTCAGCATATCATGCGTGTTGCAATAGCCTTCCCAGATGATCAGCTTCTTGTCGGTATGCTGTTGCACGTAATGGCCCAGGTTCTTATCCGGTACCCAGATAATCTCGTCTGCATCTACGGAGTTAATCACCTTCACCGCATTCGACGAGGTGCAGCAGATGTCCGTCTCCGCTTTGATTTCTGCGGAAGAGTTAATGTAGGTTACAACTTTGGCATTTGGGTGCTCCGCCTTCAACTTGCGCAAGCCGTCAACATTTACCATATCGGCCATCGGACAGCCTGCACGTTCATCAGGTATAAGTACCGTCTTGTTCGGCGCCAAGATCTTGGCGCTCTCGCCCATGAAATGTACGCCGCAGAATACGATGGTATCCGCGTCCGTCGAAGCGGCCTTCTGAGCGAGCAAAAATGAATCGCCCCGGAAATCCGCGACTTCTTGGATTTCATCCCGCTGATAATAATGCGCCAGTATGATGGCATTGCGTTCTTTCTTGAGCTGAACCAGCCTTTCCCGCAATTCGCGGTTCATTTCGGCTTTACGCTCAAGCGCTAGAGCCTCCACTTGAATTCCTCCCCCATAAGCTCATGTATCGTCTGTTGCTGTATTAACCCCATCCTGGCTCTCTATCTCTTCGCGTAGTCCGGGATTCTAGCTGCGTTGTATGACAATCCTGCGTGAAACGGCAAGAACGTATTAAATTTCACACGGTGTTTACCAACTAATTTACACAAGGTGAAAGGCACTGTCAATGCGCCGTCCGGGTGCGTATAGTCCCATTAGCCTTTGATAATGAAGGAAAAATAAGGATTATTGAGGAGATATGCACATTCAGCAATAACTAAAATTTTAAGGATAGGCTGGGGGACCCTGTTCTGGTTCTCATCAATACGCTCGATGTATCCCATCCATTCTAAAGCAAAAAATCCGGGAAACTGAAGGTTTCCCGGATTAGGTCTTTGCTAGTATGGTTTACACGGTTGGCGTGCTGCCTCCGTTATTTGGATCCTTGCCTTCGTCCGCCGAATCGGCTTGACCTGGCGTATCGCTGACGGTCCCTTGCGGTGTGTCCACCACCGGATCGTTCGTCCGATCGTTGGCGGTGCCGCCCGGAACATCATTCGGGATATCTCCGACCGGTGCAGCAGGCGCCGTATCCTCAGTTTTGCCTTGGATGCGAACGCGAACGTCACCCACGCTGTCGATCGTCGGCTCACCCGGTTCGGAGGAACCGTTGCCGCCATCTTGGCCGTCTTTCTTCAAGCCGTCCAGCGTACCGGTTTCAATCAGCGACTTGATTTGCTCGAGCTCCAAGGTTTCCACTTCAAGCAATGTTTCTGCAATGAGGTGAACTTCCTTGGCATGCTCCGTCAGCAACTGCTTACAACGTTCATAACATTCGTTGATGAACCGCTGCATTTCCTGATCGATCTCATAAGCGATTTGATCACTATAGTTCTGCTCGTGCCCGATATCGCGGCCCAGGAATACTTGGCCTTGCGATGTACCGAACTGCATCGGACCGAGCTTCTCGCTCATCCCGTATTCGATGATCATGCTGCGCACGATGTTGGTTGCTTGCTGGAAGTCACTGTACGCGCCGGTTCCGATCTCACCGATAAACAGCTCCTCGGATACGCGGCCGCCAAGCAAACCGGTTACCCGATCCAGCAGCTCGTTCTTCGTGGCCAGCATGCGGTCTTCCTTCGGTAACATAATGACATACCCGCCGGCGCGGCCGCGTGGAATGATCGTTACCTTGTGCACCATATCGGCATGCTCCAAGAAGTAACCCACAATCGTGTGACCCGCTTCGTGGTAAGCCACGATGCGCTTCTCGCGGTCGCTGATGACGCGGCTGCGTTTCTCTGTCCCGACAATTACGCGGTCGATCGCTTCGTCGACTTCCGTCATGGAAATATCTTTGCGGTTCCGACGTGCGGCGAGGAGGGCCGCTTCGTTCAGCAGGTTCTCCAGATCAGCGCCGGTAAAGCCCGTCGTACGCTTCGCGATGACGTCCAGCTTGACGTCTTTGGTCAGCGGCTTGTTGCGCGCATGCACTTTCAAGACCGCTTCGCGTCCCTTCACATCCGGACGGTCTACCGTGATTTGACGGTCAAAACGTCCCGGACGCAGCAAGGCCGGGTCCAGAATATCTGCACGGTTCGTTGCAGCGATGATGATAATGCCTTCATTGCCGCTGAAACCGTCCATTTCTACGAGCAATTGGTTGAGCGTTTGTTCGCGTTCATCATGACCGCCGCCAAGCCCAGCACCCCGCTGACGACCAACGGCGTCAATTTCGTCGATAAAGATGATACAAGGCGCATTCTTCTTCGCGTTCTCGAACAAATCCCGCACGCGGGAAGCGCCGACCCCAACGAACATTTCCACGAAATCAGAACCGGAAATGCTGAAGAACGGAACCCCTGCTTCACCGGCAACTGCACGGGCAAGCAAGGTTTTACCGGTACCCGGAGGGCCTACAAGCAGAACGCCTTTAGGAATTCTTGCCCCCACGGCCGAGAACTTCCGCGGATCTTTCAGAAACTCAACGACTTCGACAAGCTCTTGCTTCTCTTCATCGGCACCTGCGACATCTTCAAACGTGACTTTCTTCTTCTCTTCATTATAGAGACGCGCCCGGCTCTTGCCGAAGTTCATCACTTTGCCGCCGCCGCCCTGCGCTTGATTAAACAAGAAGAAGAACAGAATGAACATAATCGCCAGCGGAACAATCGAAGTCAGGAAGGTCAGCCAGATGCTCTCACCTTGCATCTTCTTCCATTCCAGACTAAAGTTGTTCTGTTCGCTGTATGCGATAATCTCCTTAACGACATTCTCGTCAAAAGGCACATACAAAGAGAAATTCTTCGTCTTGTCGTTTCCAACAGGTTCCTTATACTTACCGGTTACCAGATAAGCGTAACCGTCAAATTTAACGGTTAGATCATCAACATTATTAGCCTTCAGTTCCTGACGTAAGTCCGAATACTTAGGGGTGACGGTTGCTTCTTGTCCGCCATTGAGGAATTGGACGATGCCCACCACGACTAAGAAAAGTATTAAATAAAAACCAGAATTCCGGATGAACCGATTCATCCCCTACCTCCTCTCAAGACCTTAAGTTATTTTACCATAGCCAATCTCGCCATTTCAAAATTCCGGCAAGGGTGGTCTTTCGTCCAAGCGGACGACGAAATCAACTGGTGTAAATCTCCGGCTTCAGAACTCCGATGAATGGGAGGTTACGGTATTTCTCGGCATAATCCAGACCGTATCCGACAACGAAAGCGTCCGGAAGAACGAACCCTGACAGGTCCGCTTGCAAATCCACCGTACGCCGTGCCGGTTTATCAAACAGCGTAACGATTTTAACCGATTTAACCTTGCGCCGTTCAAGCACATCAATCAAATAGCTGAGCGTCAGCCCGCTATCGATAATGTCCTCTACGATCAAGATATCGCGGCCTTCCACGGAGGTATCCAAATCCTTGATGATTTTCACTTCCCCGGAAGAACGGGTTCCTGCTCCATAACTCGAGACAGCCATGAAGTCGAGCTCGATCGGTACCGTAATTTCCTTAACCAGATCGGCCATAAAAATAAAAGCGCCTTTCAAGATACAGATTACGAGCGGGTTACGTCCTTCGTACTCCGCACTCAGCTGTTTGCCCAACTCAGCAACCTTCTCTTGAATTTGTTCCCGCGTAATCAAAATTTCCTGGATATCGTTTAGCAAAATGAGTGAACCTCCTACGTTATTCTATGAATGCCGATCTTTCGCTAATCCTCAAGGTGTGCGATCCAAATCTGGGCGCGGCGTAAGAACCATTTGCACAACAGAGGTCGTGCGCGGGTTCACCGCAGCAACTGCGGATCGGCGAACGCCGGGAATCCACAGGATCCGGCCTGCGGCATCCGTGACCATCGGGATGCGGGAGCGGAGGGATGGTGGTATTTTCGCGTCGATGAAAATATCTTTTACCTTTTTGCTGCCGTTTAATCCCATAACTTTCATCACGTCTCCCGGAAGACGGGAACGCACGGTAAGCGGATAAACCAACTCATCCGCATCAAATATCGCTTCGTTATTTCCTTCTGCCTTGACGTGAAGCTCCCTGCCGGCGCCAGACCGCGTGATTCGCAAGCTCTGGCTCAGGCCCTCGATCGGCACCTCTGCCGGAATTTGTTCCACCAAATATGTATAATGAGGAATCCGACTTTCTACTGCCGGGGGGATAAAGCGGATCTTGTCATATTCGCGTACGCATCTAACGCCGCCGCCTAGGTCTAAGCTCCACGTTGTGGGCCGATCTTGAATCGTCCCTTGACGAATCGCTTCGACCTTGACAAAATCGCGATCCTCCGTACTTAAAGGCAGATAATTTAATATTAGTTTAATCAACCTCCGTTGTAAAGCAACATGTAAACCGGAGAATAGAGGGGCTTCCAACGAGAAAATCCCGCCCTCCGTCCGCACAAGCTCCGCGTACAACTTTACCGCTTCCTGATGCAGATAATCATCTTCCGCTGCAGTCAGCACCGCCAACCGATTCAGCGATTCCGGTAACTGACCATTATATTGCCCCAAAAATGGCAGCACATCCAACCGAATCGAATTCCGCGTCAGCTCTTTATCCAGGTTGCTGCTGTCTTCGACATAAGCCAGCCCGGATTCGCGGCACGCCTGGAGCAAATCCGTCTTGTATATACGGAGCAAGGGGCGGATAAGTTCCACATTTTTTTCGCGGCGTTTGGGTCGCATCCCGGCTAATCCAGAAGGTCCGCTGCCCCGCAGCAGCCGCATCAGCACCGTCTCGGCCTGGTCGTCGGCATGATGAGCCAGGGCGATGGACGATGCTCCATAACGAGCGGCCACCTGATGCAGATATTCGTACCGTTTCTCCCGAGCCGCCAGCTCGAGGCTTTGCCCCGTTTGCTTCATATAAGCCCGCACATCCGCGTAACCCAGATCAAAAGGGATGCCCAGCTGCTTGGCAAGCTTACGGACAAATTCCGCATCCCGATCCGCCTCGTCTCCGCGTAAGCCGTGATGAAGGTGCGCGCAGATTAGCCCAAGTCCCAGCTCCTTGTCCCCAGCGATTTCCTTCATTATATGCAGCAGCACCGTAGAATCGACTCCGCCGGACACCGCCACAACGATCACATCTCCGGGCAACCATAACTGCTCCTGCTGGCCAAACCGGCGAACCTGCTCGGTTAAGCGGTACAGCGTGGTTTCCTTCATCGGGCCCCCCTCTCCCTTCTCTCCAAAAATAGCGAACCAAATGGAGACATCTGAACTCGTTCGTAAACGTAACGGACTGTAAGGACGTTATTTGCCTATTTCCTGGCTATTTCCTAATCTAACGGACCTCAGTGACCTTAAGTCGCCTTATCATGGACCTGATCAACGCAATTATCCGAAATAGGAGCTCCTCAGTCCGTTGCTATGAACGTTTTTGTCAAGCCCTCGGTTTTAANTCTGCCTGAGCACGTGGCGCGAGAGCAAAAATGCGAGCGACGGTCGGCACGCTGCTATCCGTGGGTTGGTTACCACATGTTATGCCTTCGTCAGGGAGAGCCCTTGCAAGCTAGAAACGCACGTTCAGTTTCTTTCAAAACCTAGTGCAAACGGAC
>NZ_JADQ01000069.1:0-20036 GCF_000518465.1 Paenibacillus sp. J14
ATACCATGCCGTTCCCTCTACGCCGGAGGATTCTTCACTGCCGCTCCAAGTTCTAGGCAGCTTCCATGGCCTTCGTCCATGTACGCGGGACTCGGCTTCCTCTTTTCCCTCTTGCGAGGCCTTTTTGACGACGCGGCAGGATTCACTTTCATGTTACGGCCTGGTATGTTGCTCGCCCTGCCTCTGACAGGTACTTTCGTCGATACGCTTCNACGTACAGATTTCGCCATACGTAGGTATCCTAGCTACGCGGGGGCTTGGCCCTTCCCGCGACCGGACTTTCACCGGCTAGAAGATGCGTGCTTAGCTGGGCACGCCGTTCAACAAAAAGACCTGCCGGTAGATCTACCGTCAGGTCTTTTTTTGATCCATTAAATGATGGTGCTGAACACCATAAAGAACGAAATGAGCAACACCGTCACAGAGAGCAGAGCGCTTAATGTACGAAGCTTCCCTTCCTCTGCCGTCACCGTTTGATTCTTGCGAATGCCATCCAGCGCTAAACGCAGCGGCTTGCCCATAATTCCGCTAAATGCACCGATCGCTAAATACAAGATCACGATCACGATCATCCATGCGACGGAATAATCGCCTTGTCCAATCAAATAACCGCCCGTCAACAATTGGATGATCAGCCCGATTTGAGCGTATCGGTTCAAAGAGATCACTGCTGATACCGTACCCTCCTGGGCTGCCAGCGATAATTTGCCGATCCGGCCGAGTACAAACGGCAGAACCAGATAGAAGCCAAGCGCCAATGCGCCGACAATATGTAGGAATAACATAACTTGGTACATGAACGTAACCGTCCTTTCGTGTCAATTACATTTATTATAATCTATTTTCTTTATGGATGGAAACAAAGAATGGTAACCAAAGAAATTGCTGAATTACAAGGTAAAAAAGCCCTCCCTGCCAAACGCTAGGGAGGGCTTACTTCAACGGAGATTGTCCTGCTGTAGCTTAAAATGAACGATTACATGTTTTTGATGACATGATCAGCAAACTCGGAGCATTTCACTTCCGTTGCTCCGTCCATCAAGCGGGCAAAGTCGTAGGTCACCGTTTTGTTGTTAATCGAAATTTCCAAGCCTTTATAGATCAAATCCGCAGCTTCTTGCCAGCCCAGATGCTCCAACATCATGACGCCGGACAGAATGACGGAGCCCGGGTTTACCACGTCGAGATCGGCATATTTCGGAGCTGTACCGTGGGTGGCTTCGAAGATCGCGTGGCCGGTGACATAGTTAATGTTAGCGCCTGGCGCGATACCGATACCGCCAACTTGTGCAGCCAAGGCATCGGACAAGTAGTCGCCGTTCAGATTGAGCGTAGCGATGACGTCAAAATCCGTCGGCCGCGTTAATACTTGTTGAAGCGCAATATCGGCAATGGCATCTTTCACGATAATCTTGCCTTCGGCTTCTGCCGCCTTCTGCGCTTGGTTCGCTGCATCCACACCGGACTGCTCCTTAATCCGGTCGTATTCAGCCCAAGTAAACACTTTATCGCCGAATTCAGCTTCCGCTACTTCATAACCCCAGTTCTTAAACGCGCCTTCCGTAAACTTCATGATGTTGCCTTTATGCACCAGAGTCACGCTCTTACGGCCGTGCTTGATTGCATATTCAACCGCTGCACGGACGAGACGCTTCGAACCTTCTTCCGAAACCGGCTTGATCCCGATACCGGACGTTTCCGGGAAGCGGATCTTCTTCACGCCCATTTCGTTTTGCAGGAAGGCCAGTACTTTCTTCACTTCCTCGGAGCCTTCTTTATACTCGATGCCGGCATAGATATCCTCGGTGTTCTCCCGGAAAATCACCATGTCCACGAGCTCAGGATGCTTCACCGGAGACGGCACGCCTTGGAAGTAACGGACCGGACGAAGGCAGACGTACAGGTCCAGCTCCTGACGGAGCGCTACGTTCAACGAGCGGATACCGCCGCCGATCGGCGTTGTCAACGGTCCCTTAATGGCCACAATATACTCACGGATCGCCGTCAGCGTATCTGCTGGCAGCCACTCCCCGTATGTATTGAAGGCCTTCTCGCCGGCGAACACTTCATACCAAGCGATTTTCTTCTCACCGCCGTAGGCTTTCTCCACGGCGGCGTCGAGTACACGTTTCGAAGCTTTCCAAATATCACGGCCAGTCCCGTCGCCCTCAATAAACGGAATGATCGGGTTGTTCGGCACTTGGAGCTTCCCATTCTGAATTGTAATTTTCTCGCCTTCAGTAGGAAGATCAAACTTTTCGAGTTTCAACATTTTTTACGTTTTCCTCCTTCAAGTCTGTTTGCTGCATCTCACGGTCTCCATTTTACCACAATGTTCCTTGGAGCTCCCGTATTGCGGTTTATCTTAGTTCGATAGGAATGTATTTCTGATTGGTCGCACCGGTATATTCCGCACGAGGACGGATCAGACGGTTATCTTCCAACTGCTCCAGAATATGAGCTGTCCAACCGGACAAGCGGCTGATGGCAAAAATCGGCGTAAACAAGTCACGCGGAATG
Organism: Paenibacillus sp. J14; assembly: GCF_000518465.1. Taxonomy (NCBI): domain Bacteria; kingdom Bacillati; phylum Bacillota; class Bacilli; order Caryophanales; family Paenibacillaceae; genus Paenibacillus; species Paenibacillus sp. J14. The sequence continues at coordinate 2,521 of NZ_JADQ01000069.1, forward strand.
CCCAACATCGTATAGACGGAAGCAGAGTAGAAGTCAACGTTTGGCTTCAGCCCTTTTTGCGAAGTAACCAACTGTTCCACTTTGACAGAAATATCGTACAATGTGCTATCGCCCTTCAGAATACTCAACTGACGGGACATATTTTGCAGGTGTTTTGCCCGCGGATCGCCGTTTTTGTATACCCGGTGGCCAAAGCCCATAATTTTCTCCTTATTGGCCAGCTTCTTCAGAATATACGGCTCCGCTTGATCGAGCGTCCCGATCTCGGCCAGCATAATCATTACCGCTTCATTGGCACCGCCGTGCAACGGTCCCTTCAAGGTGCCAATCGCGGAGGTTACTCCGGAGTAAATATCAGACAGCGTTGCGATCGTGACCCGTGCAGAGAACGTCGAAGCATTCAACTCGTGGTCGGCATGCAGCACCAACGCTTGATCTAAGGCGCGAACGGCAATCGGATCCGGTTCCTCGCCGGTCAGCATGTACAAGAAGTTGTGTGCGATCGATACGTTCTTCAGCGGAGCGACAGGCTCCTTACCTTCCCGGATCCGGGCAAACGCGGCAATCAGGGTCGGTATTTGGGTTTGCAGCTTAATCGCCTTTAATTGGTTGCTTTCGCGGGAGTTGTCATTGGCGTTCTCATCATACAAAGCAAGAGCCGATACGGCAGTACGAAGCACTGCCATCGTGTTAGCAGTCTGCGGATACAGCTTCATCTGTTCTAGCACCGCTTCAGGAACTTCGGCGTAATCGCTGAATTGCTGCTGCAGGCGGTCCAATTCGGCTCGATTAGGCAATTTGCCGTACCACAACAAATAAGCTGTTTCTTCAAAACTCGCACGTTCCGCCAATTCGTCGATATTGATACCACGATAAGCGAGAACGCCATCATGTATGGAGCTGATCGAAGAGGTTGCCGCAACAATGCCTTCCAGGCCTTTCGTAGCTGTCATGATTCATCTCTCCTTTGTTAACATTTTGTGAGCAAACAAGCCCATGAAACACTCTCAAAATTGAAAGTTTTAAATTTTCGAAGTTAACCAATAACGGGCTTATAAATGCATTAATAGAGCTCCACCGCTTACTTCTTCATCATACTGGATTTCCGAAAACATGGGAACCGCTTCGACACCACCGGGTACATTAAATGATTTTATCACAACAATAAAGAAATTTTGTAAACGATTGCAGTTGTGCAATGAATTATATCACATCTTCCAAAAAATGTGCATAGCGGAATATCCGGGGTGGACAAATCATAGAGTTGAACTAGGACAGGTTTTTTGGGAAAAAGGGGAGATGCCACTTGGATCACGTGATTGTCAAGCGCGTGCTGCGCGGCAGCTGGATATGCGTTGTCCTCATCGTCTCTGTCCTGTCGGTCTACTGGCTGCTCCCGCTCGTTTATCCATTTTTGATCGCCTGGCTGATCGCCTACGCGATGAATCCGTTGGTCCTGTGGCTCCAAAGACACTTGCAAGTGCCAAAATGGCTGGCTGTGACCCTCTCATTGTTCATTTATGTAGGCAGTGCAGGAATCATTGTGTCCGCGGCCTTAACACGGCTGGTCAAGGAGCTCATCCATTTCGCCGAATCCTTTGATCATCGAATCGCGGAGTGGAGAAATCTGCTGATCTCATGGACGCAAAGCGAAGGCATTCAGTCGATCATTACTGAAATCAACCGGTTTATTGCGGATAACCCTGGCTATGAAAATACGATCCACAAAAACATCGACAATACCGCCGAAAAGTTCGGATCGTTTGTCTCCCATCTCATTAATCACGTGCTGGAAACGATCGTCAACCTGCTCTCTTCTCTCCCGAATTTAGGGGTGATTCTTGGAGTGATCCTGCTGGCTACTTTTTTTATCAGCAATCATTGGGAGCGGGATATGCGATTTCTGGCCGCCTCGGTCCCTGCGCCGTTCCGCAAAACCGTAGGCGCCATCTGGCGCGACCTTCAGCGGGCGTTATCGGGTTATCTGCGCGCGCAATTTATCATGATTTCGATCACCGCACTGATCGTTCTCATCGGCTTGCTTATTCTCGGCGTTGATTCCGCCTTCACCTACGCCCTGCTGATCGGCCTTGTCGACCTGTTGCCCTATCTCGGTGTCGGTACAGTGATGATTCCTTGGCTCATCTACGCCTTTGCCACCGGTCACGACACGCTGGGGATTGGACTGGCCGTCTTGTACGGCGTCATCCTGCTGGCCCGTCAGCTCATTGAACCAAAGGTCCTGGCCAGCAGCGTAGGACTTGATCCCCTGCCCACGCTGATCGCCATGTTTGTTGGGCTCAAGCTGTTTGGCGCATTGGGACTGATCATCGGTCCGGTGACGCTGGTCATCCTGGGTGCTGCCGTCCGTGCAGGTGTTGTCCGGGATTTGCGGAACTATATTTTGCATGGTCGATTGAGATAGAATTAGCTTCACGCTTGAAAAAAAAAGGCATCCCGTCCCTCCGAGACGAGATGCCTTTCTTGACTTGTTTAGGGGCTGCCTGCCACCAGAGTTAACGGCGGAAATACGTAATCGTTCCGTCCTTGATCTTCTTGCTGACCCATTTCATCAGCGGGATCCGATAGAGAATACGCGTCAGCGGAAACACCATCGTAAACCCAATGATATCGGTAATGAAGCCAGGGATCAGCAGCAGAATCCCGCCGGCAAATACGCATAAGCCATCTAGGACCATTCGTCCCGGAAGTTGGCCGCCGCTCATCTGAGCTTGGGCATCCGCGAGCACCTTACGTCCTTCAAATTGCATCATCAACCCGCCGATGACCGAAGTCGCCAGCGTCAAAAATATCGTCTTCCCAACGCCCAGCTTCTCGCCGACGTACATATACCCCCAAAACTCAACAATCGGAATCAACACGATGAGAGCGGCTATCCATTTACGCATATCAGGACTCCTTTATCACATTCCTGTACTTGTATTTTACCGCCTCCGCGTCACATAATCAAAATTTTACGGTTTTCGGGCTTCCTCCAACGCCGCGTACCATTCCGGGAACACCTTCTTGAACTGCACCGGTCTGAAATCCTCGCGGCGAACGACATAATGCGAAGAAGAACCCTCGACGCACAACGTGCCTTCCCCGTTATACACCTCATATCCGTAGGCCGTTTTAACCCCGTTGTTCTCAATGACCCGGGTCTTAAGCAGGACGGTATCCCCGTACCGGATCCCGCGTTTATATTCTACTTTCATTTCGTGAACGGGCGAGATATACCCCGCCTGCTCCATATCGAAATAATCGAAGCCGAGATTCCGGCTCAGATGCAGCCTCCCCTGCTCGAACCACTCGATATAACGGGCATGGTAAATGATCCCCATCATGTCAAACTCCGAATATTTCGGCTCAATAGACAGTTCGCATACGTACACGATTCTCCGCTCCTTTCTGATTTGCCTGATGCTGCCGCAGGTACAGTTCCCGTTCGGCGGCAAAAAAAGCAATGGTCCCTCAGCGGGCCCCATTGCTTTCTTTGTGACTTGAAGTCGATGTATATAAACCTTAAGCTACTTGCGGATTTGCCCGATTTTCACCAGATTCGTGGAACCGGAACGTCCGAGCGGTACCCCGGCAGTAATGACTACGAGGTCGCCTTCCTTCACCAGTCCGGAATCCAAGCCGCCCTTCATCGCTTTGTCGAACATTTCGTCCGTCGTGCTGGCGATATCGCCTTTCACCGGCGTTACGCCCCAGTTCAGGGCCAGGCGGCGCAAGGTTTGATCTTCCGTCGTCACAGCGATAATTGGTGCTTTCGGACGATATTTGGAGACCATCCGTGCCGTATAACCGGTTTCCGTCGAAGTAATGATCGCTTTCGCATTCAGCTCCAGCGCCGAGTTGGCAACTGCTTGGCTGATCGCTTCGGTTACGGTCGTTTGTTGGGCATTGCTTTGCTTCAAGAAGATTTCACGATATTCCAAAGCGGATTCTGCTTTCTCTGCGATGCGGGACATCGTCAGCACCGATTCCACCGGATATTTCCCGGCAGCCGTTTCACCGGAGAGCATAATTGCGTCCGTACCGTCAAAAATCGCGTTAGCCACGTCGCTGGCTTCTGCGCGCGTAGGTCTTGGGTTGCGTTGCATGGAGTCAAGCATTTGCGTAGCTGTGATGACCGGTTTGCCAACACGGTTACATTTCTCGATCATGCGTTTTTGCACGAGCGGTACATCTTCCGCAGGAATTTCCACGCCGAGGTCACCGCGAGCAACCATCAGGCCGTCAGATACTTCCAGGATTTCATCAAGGTTGTCCACACCTTGTTGGTTTTCGATTTTAGAGATGATTTGAATATGAGTTGCGTTGTGTTGCTCCAGCAGTTGACGAATTTCAAGCACGTCGCTCGCTTTACGAACGAAGGAAGCGGCAATAAAATCGATGCCTTGCTCGATCCCGAACTTAATGTCGTTAGCGTCTTTCTCAGTGATGCCTGGCAGGGAAATGTTTACGCCGGGTACGTTCACGCCTTTTTTGCTCTTGATCGTTCCGCCATTGACGATGCGGCATTTGATTTCCGTTCCTTGAATGTCAACGACTGTCAAACCAATCAAACCGTCGTCGATCAGAATCGTCGAACCGACTTCCACATCTCCAGGAAGATCTTTGTATGTGATGGAAATCCGGTTCTTATCGCCGAGAATTTCTTCGGTCGTCAAGGTAATGAATTCATCCTGTACCAGCTCGATAGGCTCTTCTTTCAATTTACCGGTACGGATTTCAGGACCTTTGGTGTCCAACAGTATGGCGATCGATTTCCCCAGCTCCGCACTCGCTTGACGAATATTCTTGATCCGGTTCCCATGCTCTTCGTAATCACCGTGGGAGAAGTTCAAGCGAGCGACGTTCATTCCGGCCATAATCAGCTTCTTGATGTTTTCTAACGATTCACTAGAAGGACCGATAGTACATACGATTTTTGTTTTGCGCATTTGGGTTTCCTCCGTTTAAAATAGTTCTCTCTATATAATCTTTTCCAACAACTAAATTTACTACAGTTTTGTCGATTTGTATAGGAAGTTTATCATATTGTAACGAACTATCCATGATTATGCGCCTAGCGACTTGGCTAAGCAATAGGGTTTTTCGGCGTCTAAACCTCCAGTATTTCCCGAAAACAGCGAAAATAACCTTACCGGAGGCCCCATAGGTTCCCCCGTAAGGTTATCGCTGTGAAACTTTAACTTGGCTTGGCAGTTTGCACCTGCGAAGCTGCTTCCGGTTCGCTTGACGCTTCGGAAGACGTCTCACCCTCAGGGAGGCCCGCAACTTCAGCCACCGTTTCCGGTGCCACAGTTCCTTGCGCCTTCGGCGCTCCTGCCTTGCCTGCTACCTGAAACTCGCCGATTTTGCGGAATTTCCGATAACGGTCCTCCACCAGCTCATCCGAATTCAGGTCGGATAATTCTTCCAGATGACGCAACAACGCCTCTTTGATCGAGGCAGCTGTCGAATCATAATCCCGGTGTGCGCCGCCGCGCGGTTCGGGAACAATCTCTTCAATAACGCCCATCTCAAGCAGATCTTGAGCGGTGATCTTCATCGCTTCCGCCGCCTGATCGGCCTTGGAGGCATCCTTCCAAAGGATCGAGGCCGCCCCGTTTGGCGAAATGACGGAGTAAATGGCATTTTCCAGCATCAGCACGCGGTTGCCTACACCAAGGGCAAGCGCACCTCCGCTTCCGCCTTCTCCGAGTACCACGCAGATGACCGGTACCCGCAGCATCGACATCTCACGCAGATTCCGTGCGATCGCTTCCGATTGTCCGCGCTCCTCCGCCGTAATTCCCGGATAGGCCCCCTTCGTATCGATAAACGTAATGATCGGCCGCCGGAACTTGTCCGCCTGCTGCATCAACCGCAGCGCCTTGCGGAAGCCCTCCGGATGCGCGCTGCCGAAGAAGCGGGCGATATTATCCTTCGTATCCTTCCCCCGCTGCTGCCCGATCACCGTGACCGGCACGCCGCCCAGCTTCGCGAGACCGCCAACAACAGCCAAATCATCCCCAAACAACCGGTCCCCGTGAAGTTCAATAAAATCTTCAAAGATCAAGCCGATCATATCCAGCGATGTCGGGCGCTGATGATGGCGGGCCAGATGCATCTTTTGGGAGGGAGAAATGTTGCTGTAGATCTCTTCCTCCAGCTGCCGGTAACGCTCTTCCAAGCGCGCGATTTCATCGGTAAAATCGATTCCCTTCTCTTTGCCAAACTGCTCCAATTCGGAAATCTTCTCACGCAGCTTCACAAGAGGCGTCTCAAAAGGCAATTCGCCTGCCATTTATACTCCTCCCTTCACGCCGTGCAATTCTAGCAATTTCGCCAGCGTCGATTTCATATCCTTGCGGTGCACGACAAGATCGATCTGACCATGCTGCAGGTTAAATTCCGCCGTCTGGAAGTCGTCCGGAAGCTTCTGACGGATCGTCTGCTCAATAACGATTCTTCCGGCAAAACCAAACACGGCCCCGGGCTCGGCCACAATAATGTCGCCAAGCATGGCAAAACTAGCCGATACACCACCCGTCGTCGGGTCTGTAATGACTGATATATATAAACCACCATGTTCGCTTAGTCGGGCCAAAGCGGCGCTCGTCTTGGCCATCTGCATCAAACTGAGGATACTCTCTTGCATCCGCGCTCCGCCCGATGTGGAGAAAATGATCATCGGCAGACGTTTTTCGATGGCCTTCTCGATGGCACGCGTAATTTTCTCCCCTACAACCGATCCCATACTCCCGGTGAAGAAGTCAAAGCTCATCACGGCTGCCACAGCAGGATAGCCATGGATGGTCCCCTCTCCGGTCACGACCGCTTCGCGTAGTCCCGATTTCAAAGCCTGCTGCTCCAGCTTGCTGGCATACCCCGGGAACTTCAGCGGATCGACCGAGATCAGGTCAGCATCGTACTCCGTGAAGCTGCCTTCATCAAAGGTATAGCGAATCCGATCCAGAGCGTTCAGCCGCATATGGTGTCCGCAGGAAGGGCACACCATCAAATTCTTCTCCAGTTCTTTGCTGTACTGAATCGCACCGCAACGGCCGCATTTATTCATCAGGCCTTCCGGAATTTCGCGTTTGGGGCGATCTGCCTGCGGCGTGCCCTCTTCATTGCCGGTTCGTCCTGAGGGAATGGTCGCGTACTTCCTCTTCTTCTGAAACAAATCTTTGAACACAACTACACCTCTTCAGCCGTTTATTTATCGTAGCAGTTCCACAAAGTCTATAAAAACCCAGACGACCCTATATGAACCCGCACTTCTAGGCCTTATCTGCACTAGGAATCTCGAATCCCTTTGCTAAGGATGCAAAATCGAATTCAACACTTCTTGCACTTCTTCCAGTTCCCCGGAAGGAACTAAAATCTCGTATTGCTGTTTGGATAAATTAACAGGACGTGTTTGGACAAGGAAGCCTTCTTCGGTGAGTTTCGTCTTGATCATATCCGCAACTTTCGCGGTAGGCGCAATATACATAACAGTCCACATGCCCTTTTCAAAGCCCCCTAACCTAATCTTTGAGCCCGTATAATAGAGTAATGATAACATAATTTTCAAAAATCCCGCAACAAAAGGAAACCCGCGCAGAAAGCGGGTCTCGGCAACAGATCCGCCGCAGAGCCCGGCGCTAGGTTCCACGGGACAGTAGGCATTACTCTGAAAGATATTTTCAGAAGTAATGGGGCAAGGGCATTGGATGAGACGGGATCCCGTCCAAAGACAATGGGCTCTTGGGCTCGATTTTTCAAGAGGAGCCCGACGGATAGGTCGTGGCCTGTTCATGTTTATGGGCGATTCGCGCGGAAGCCGCTGCGGCCAGACCGGCGACTAAATCGTCAAGAAAGACATGAATGCGTTCGCCGCGATTGTTCAGCTTCCCTATGATCTCCGGTTTGACCTTGTCCAAATAGCCGAAGCTTGTCAGGCCAATCATTCCAAACACACTCGTGATGCCCAGCGCCATCGTTTCATCCACCCCATACAGCGGTTCGTCGGCCTCCAGGATCGCTTGCAGCGGTTCAGGGAGCTGCTTCTGTTCAGCCAGTTCATCAAGTGCGATTCCCGTAAATAGGGTATATTGAACCTCTCTCTTCTGCAACACAGCTTTGACGCTTTCCAAGCATTGGTCCAGCGTCAGATCCGCATGATACGCCGTTTGCAGCGAATGCACAATTTGAGCGATATCCTCCAGCTTCACTCCACGGCGCAGCAGTTGCGCTTTCGCCAATTCATATGTCATCGTTTCTTCCTCCCTTGATCCCGGCGCAACCGCCGTTGCCCGTAATTGTCGCGATAGGGTTGTCGTCACACTGCGAGGTGCTGTCCATTTAGTGTCGTCTTCGTAACCTCCAGGAACGAAACTCGGCTAGTGCTGCTGTTGAACTGGTACAGACGTTGGCTAGTGCCTGTAGTTGGTGTTGTTGACGTTGGCTGGTGCTGATGATGGCTACCGTTGACCGTAGTTCCCCCCGCTAGTTGACGATGCCGGAATTCATTTCATGATCGATTCTTGGTCATTCGTGTGTTCCTAAGTGTATGCACCACCCTCCAAAAATGTTCGTTAAACCGTGTCCCGACCTATCCGAAGCTTGCCCGCGCTAACGGACCTCAGCGACACTATTTGCCCATTTCCCGCAGATTTCCCAATGTAACGGACACTACGACCGTTATTTGGCACCCAACTGGTGATTTCAGGCACTATGCGATGAAATAAGGTCGCTCAGGTCCGTTACTTTGCCAACCTTCTTGTAAACGTTGGAATAACGGCACTGGAGTCCATTAGATCGGGTGCAAAATAAATACCCGGTCCTGCATCTATGCAGAACCGGGTTATGGCCACCGGATCATGGCGATCCTTGGTCGGCAGATCGCCGTTATTTGATTTTGACCGTGTCGGGGCCTAGCATCTGCTCCATTTCACGGATCAAAGCGGGCGAAGGCTTGATGCTGTAGCGCTCCGTCAAGGCCAAGAGCTTGCCGGTGCTTTCGTAGAACAGCACCGTTGCGATCGGGCCGGGATGCTGCTCCAGCAGCAGCTTGAGCCGCTCCAGCAGCCGCGCGTTCTCCGCCGCGGCTGTGATCTTGATGAAGACGCGCTGCGCCGGCGTCTTCTCCTGCCCGCGCCGCGCGCCCGGCGCGGGCGCGGGTCCCGCCGCCGCGGCCGGTACCGCCGGCCGCGCAGCGGCGCTGGGCCCGCGCCCGCGCGCAAGGCCGCGGCGCAGCCGGGCCAGGCTTTGCTCGCTCAGCGGAGCCACTTCGTCGGCCAGCAGCTTAAAGCCTTCGTCCTGCTGCTGGACGACGCCGCGCAACGCGAGCAAAGCCCCCTTCTCGACGTGGGCGGCCGAGCGCCGCCACACTTCGGGGAACAGCACAACCTCGCAGCGCTCGATCTGGTCCTCCAGCTCCATGAACGCCATCGCTTTCCCCTGCTTGGTTGTGATCGTCTTCACGGACACGACCATCCCCGCGACAACGGTGCGGGTGTCGTCCGGGGCTTCGGCCAAATCCATCAGCCGATCGACGCCTTCGCCCTCCAGCAAGGCATCGAAATCGTCCAGCGGATGGCCGGACAAATACAGCCCCAGCAGCTCACGCTCCAAATCCAGCTGCTGGGCCGCCGTAAACTTCGGGACATCCGGGTACTCGATGTCCCAGTTCGGCGATTCTACGAAATCAAACAGCTGGATCTGCAGATCATCCCGCTCCTTACGCCACTTCAGCGCCGCATCGACCGTCTCGTCCAGCATCGCCAGCAGCTGCGCCCGATGCCCCGGCAAGGAGTCGAACGCCCCGCCTTGGATCAACGACTCTATCACCCGCTTATTGCACGTCCGCAAATCTACCCGCCGGCAAAAATCGAGCAAGCTGTCGAAAGGACGCTCCTTCCGCTCGCGCAAAATACTCTCAATTGCCTGCGTGCCGACATTTTTGATTGCAGCAAGGCCAAAGCGGATAACCCCAAGGGCCGGCGCCTCCTGTCCAGATCCAGCGTGGCCATCCTTCGCATCGCTCGAAAGGACCGCTTCCGCAGAACGAGCCCCAACCTGCGGGGTAAACAGCACATTGCTCTCGTTCACGTCCGGCGGCAGCACGACGATCCCCATTCGCCGACATTCTACGATGTACTCCGCCACCTTGCGGTGGCTGCCGGTAACCGCAGTCAGCATCGACGCCATAAACTGCACCGGATAATGCGCCTTCAGGTACGCCGTTTGGAACGCCAGCACGCCATAGGCTGCCGCATGCGCCCGCGCAAAACCGTAATCGGCGAACCGAACGATCATGTCATAAACGACGTTCGCTTCGTCCTCGGTATAGCCCTGCTGTACGCTGCCGCTGACGAAATGCCCGCGCTGCTCGTCGAGCACCTCGCGCTTCTTCTTAGAGACGGCACGGCGCAGCAGGTCCGCTTCACCCAGTGAGAAGCCGGCCATGCGAGAAGCGATCTGCATGATCTGCTCCTGGTAGACGATGATGCCATACGTATCTTTCAAAATCGGCTCCAAATCCGGATGCGGATATTCCACGGAGATTTGCCCGTGCTTGCCAGCGATGTACTTCGGAATAAACTCCATCGGCCCCGGGCGATACAATGCCAGCAGAGAGATGATATCCTCGAACACCGACGGCTTCATCTCTTTCAGCACCCGGCGCATGCCCGTAGACTCCAGCTGGAATACGCCGGTCGTCTCCCCGCGCCCCAGCATCTCGTACGTGGTCGGATCGTTGTCCGGAACCAGCCGGAAATCAGGGGCATCCCCCGACTGCTCCTTAATCCAGTTCATGCAGCGCTCGATGATGGATAAGGTGCGAAGGCCGAGGAAATCCATTTTCAGCAGACCGATCGCTTCCAGGTTTTCCATCGAATATTGCGTTAACGCCGTATGCTCGCTGCCTTCCTGCAGCGGAACGGCATCGGTTAACGGATCGCGGGAGATGACCACCCCGGCCGCGTGGGTCGAGGCGTGCCGCGGCATACCTTCGACTTTCATCGCCATGTCCAGCAGTCGTTTCACCCGCTCAGACCCGTCATACATCGCTTTGAGATCCGGGCTTTCCTTTAACGCGCGTTCGATCGTCATGCCCAGATGTCCGGGAATCAGCTTCGCGACTTTGTCTACTTCGCCAAATGGCACATTCAACGCCCGCCCTACATCGCGGACCGCCGCGCGCGCCGCCATCGTACCAAACGTGATAATTTGCGCGACATGCTCTGCCCCATATTTGTCAACCACATAGGCAATGACTTCATCCCGCCGCTCATCGCTGAAGTCGATATCGATATCCGGCATCGTCACCCGTTCCGGGTTCAAAAACCGTTCAAACAGCAGATTATATTTGATCGGATCCACATCGGTAATCCGCAGCACGTAGGCTACCAAGCTGCCCGCTGACGAGCCCCGTCCCGGACCAGTGGCGATCCCGTTCCGGTGAGCGAAGGCGATGAAGTCCCACACGATCAGAAAATAATCCGAGAACCCCATGCTGGCGATGATCTCCAGCTCGTACCGCAACCGTTGCTCCAGCTTCTCCCGCTCCGCCGGGTTACGCCAAACATCCAGCTCGCCATAGCGGTCCACCAATCCTTGTTGACATAGCTCTGCCAAGTAACTGCCTGCGGTATGCCCTTCCGGAATCGGTCGATATGCCGGCAAAATATGTCGGTCGAACTCCAACTCCAGCTCACAGGAATCGGCAATTTTCGCGGTATTGGCATACGCCTCCGGCAAGTGAGGGAACAACTGAGCCATTTCCTCCGCGGTTTTCAGATAGAGCTGATTGGTGTGCATTTTGAGCCGGTCCTCGTCATCCACCGTTTTCCCTGTACCTACACAAATGAGCACGTCCTGAACCTCGGCGTCTTCTTTACTTAGATAATGGGCGTCATTGGTGACAACCAGCTCGGCACCGATTTCTCCCGCCAGTTGGACTAGAAGCGGATTCACCTTCTTCTGCTCCGGGATGCCGTGATCCTGAAGCTCCAGGTAGAAATCCTCGCCAAACGCCGCCTGATAACGCAGCGCCGCTTTCTTCGCTTCCTCATAATGACCGCGCAGCAGATGGAACGGAACTTCCCCGCCCAAGCAAGCGCTGAGGCAGACCAGGCCCTCGCGATGCCGCTGCAGCGCATCCCAGTCGATTCGCGGCTTATAGTGGAAGCCTTCGAGATGACCGATCGAGCACAGCTTCATCAGATTGCGGTAGCCGGTTTCATTCTTAGCCAGCAAAATCAAGTGATGGATCGGCTGATCCTGCCGGCTCCCCCGTTCCTTGCGCGAGCCTGCCGTAAAATAGACCTCACAGCCGATAATCGGCTTGATGCCGTGTTTTTTACACAATTTATAAAAAGGAACCGCGCCGTACATGACCCCATGATCCGTCAGCGCCAGCGCCTTCATGCCGGATGCCGCCGCCTTGGCGACGAGATCCTCAAGCCGGGCTGCTCCGTCCAGCAAGCTGTATTCGCTATGTACGTGCAAATGAACAAAGCTGTCCATGCGATCCCTTCCTTTCCATCGATTTATCTCTAATATTTTATCATACATAGGCATTGCCCGCCCATAGAATGGTAGAAAGACCGGACAAACCTCGGAAAGGGGCAAGCGCGCATGAGCACGTTTTTGACCAAAGCGGTCATGGATTTCTTTATCGCCTTCGGAATTGTGGTGGGAGGCGCCATGGTTGGCGGCATTGGCGCAGTCGTATCCCTGCAGCCTCCGACGCAGACGATGCTGGACATTGCCGACCGCATTAAAATATGGGCGCTGGCGGCCGCAGTTGGCGGAACCATCGACCCGATGCGGGTCATTGAAAGCAATTTTTTTGACGGGAACCTGTCTCCGGCCATCAAGCAGATCTTGTACCTGTTGTTCGCCTTTCTTGGGGCGCATATGGGTTCGGAATTGGTGCGCTGGATGTGCGGGGGAGGACGGGGATGAATGAAGGACGACGCGAAACAACCGAAGCTTACGGGCTTTCGCAGGTTTATGCAACTCACCGCCGTGTTTATTCTTGGCATGGTTACCGGCAGTATCGTATATAACGTCATTTATCAGACCAGCTACAATTTGCTGTGGATCCAGAACAAAGACCTGACGATCCAGCTGCATCAAGCCGAAGAGGATATTCGGACGCTCAAAAAATACAACAACCGTTCCACGGTCATCAAAGAGATCAAGGTGCGTGTGGAGGAACGTGATCCGCCGCTCGATTCGCTGGCAGTAAAGGAGGTCACCGAGCAGCTTCATAACGAGCTGGAGGTGTTGCGGGGGCGGAATATTTTTGACATCGACTCGGATGCCAAAATGGCCCGCACGCTGTTGAACCGGAAAATCTATGTTGTTCGTGACAAGGAATACACCATTCAAATCAAGACGATGCTGGTGAGTGACGGGGTACTTCAGGTTTGGGTGGACATGCGGCCCTATATTCGTCTCTAGTAAATCATGCTAAAATAAGAGAGATTTCACTTGAGACAGCAAGTTTTGCAGGAATCGACGTGTGTTGCTGTCCAAGCACGTATCTATTGATTAAAGGAGTACGGACCTCTTATGATCCAAACGATCCAAACCATTCTTTACGTGATTTTGATCATCAGCTGTGTAGGCTCGGTCTTCTTCAGCTTTAAGTCCCGGCGTTCGCTTGATCCGAAGACGCGGGGAATGGCGGCTGCCAAAATGAACATCTGCATGGGTTTGATGTTGATCGTCCTGGCCCTCATTCAAATGTTCCTGTTTAGCGGTTCGACGCTGCGGGTTGTCATCGGCGCTGTGTTTATGGTGCTGGGGGCGTTTAACATTTTCGCCGGCATCCGTAACCATGGCTTATATGCCCGACGCAAAGAGGGATAACCTTGCGGCCCAAGCCGTCAGGCTATCCCTCTTTGTACTGCAGGATCCTTCGCTTCTCCTGCTCAGGCATGGTCAATGGACTGCAGCGTCATGACCGCCTTCGAGACCAGCGAATCCTGATAGGTTAATATAATCTCCAGTTTGCAAGCCCGGCGGCTCATCTCCAATAACACAGGGGTGATGACCACCGGGTTTTCAATTTGTACCGGGCGAACGAAATAGGTCGTCAGGTTATCGACCACAAAGTCGCCGCCACTGGCGTCTTTGGCCGCACGAAGTCCGGCTTGCGTCATCAGCGAAGTCAAGACCCCATGCGAGATCGTCCCCAAATCGGTGGCCATCTGTGGTGTAATCATTCCGCGGAAGAACAATTTCCCCTCTTCGTCCCGTTCCTCGGCAAACCCGTTCCACATTAAGTGCTCAAACGTTTCGCCCAGCTGCGGCTGATTTCGTACGTCCCGCATCGCTTGCAGCACCTCGCGGCGCGTCACCGACGAGACCAGCTTCCGGTTACGGTCCACGACAGGCAAGAAGTCGATCCCTTCCCAGACCATGATTTGCGCGGCGGAAGCGAGCGAGGTCTGCAGGCCAACGGTGATCGGATGGCGGGTCATGCATTTCTCAATCGGCTGATCGCCGCTTAGCTCTTCGACGTTCTTGCGGCTGACGATCCCGATAACTCGGTTCCACTCGTCCACCACCGGAAAATGCTGATGTCCCGTCTCCAATGACAACTGGTCAAAATCAGAAATGCTGCTGGTCGCCTTCAGCATACTCACCCGCGGCTTGCGGCTGACGATGTCTTCGACCAGCATAATTTTCTTCTTGATCAAACGGTCGAACAACGCCCGGTTAATCATCGATGCGACGGTAAACGTGTCGTGGCGCGAGGAGATGATCGGTAAGGCCAGCTTGTCCGCCAGCGTCTTCACTTCACGACTCGTTCCGAAGCCACCGGTGATCAATACCCCGGCGCCTTGTTCCAAGGCAAGCGAATGGGCATTGTCGCGGTTCCCGATGATCAGCAGGCTGCCAGCGTCGATGTATCTGGCCATGGCATCGATTTTCATCGCGCCAATGACATATTTGTTCAGCGTTTTGTTGAGTCCTTCTCCGCCGCCCAGCACATGGCCTTCGACGATTTCCACCACATCGCCAAAGGTCAGCTGATCCGAGATGTTGCGCGGCTTCTTCTCCACGCGAACGGTGCCGATCCGTTCCTTCGTGATCACGATCCCGAGATTTTCCGCTTCTTTCACCGCCCGGTAGGCGGTGCCTTCACTTACCCCCAGCGCTTTGGCCAGCTTGCGCACGGAGATTTTCGTTCCAATCTTAAGTCCTTCGATATGTTGGAGCAGCTGTTCGTGCTTTGTTACGCTTTCTTCCGGTCCCTCCAACTGTTATACCCCCCTGCCCGAATCTGTACTATTCTGTATTCATTATACACATTCAGGCGTAGGTCATCCAGAAGGCGGCAAGAACGATAACAGAATAGACAATTTCCAGCATGCCGGACTGCTTGGCGGTAATCCCCGTTCGCGGGAACCAGGCCGCTCTGGCCAGCAGGATCAATGCGGCAATCCACAGCGCCGGTTGGAGCTGCCATACGGCCAAGGCCAACAGCAGAACATGGTAGGCTACGGAGTAAACATAGAATAGCTTATTATTCCGTTCGCGAATGATGGTTTTCACGTAAAAAGCAGTGCCTACAAAATACAACGTGCTGATCAGGAACAGTTCCGTGGCGAGCCTAAGATCGGTACCTCCTCCAAGCTGATACGAGATAAACACCATTAAGCTGAACTGCACAATTGCCGCAATGTCGTTCAATAATGCACGTTCACGCTTTTGCTTGGCATAGATGGCATTCACCACAAACAGCGGCACGAACAGCAGAGCCAATTTCAGCACCTCGGGCCGAAGCAGGATTAATGCGAGCGCCGCAGGGACCAACAGCGCACCATAGAACAGCAAAGGCTTGCGGTATCGGTCGGCTTTGACCTTGGTCTTGGTTGTTCCCATCCGAATCCATTGCAGCAAAGGAAACATAAACAGATAAATGAGCAGCCAGCACACAAACAACAAACTGTGGATCGCCCCGGGGGTAGAGGCGAGCATGCCAAACAGAAACGGAACGATCAGCATAGCCCAGGCACCATGTTGATTCGGGATGTAATCACGGACGCGCATGTTATCAGTTCCTCCTTCTCATCGTGAGCCGTCAACTTCAAATTACGCACATTATAATCGCTGGGCATCAGCACCTAAGTGACAGAAATCACTTGATTCATGGCAGCTTCCGGACAAATCCGCCGAGAAATTTTTGGCGGGTTCTCATCTTGTGACTGATATCACAATCCCGCCTCGGTCCGTTGCTATAATGGGGGCGAATCGTAAAATTTAAACATTTAGGAGGACTTCCCATGAGTCAATTCAAAGCTACTGTCAACGCCACCGAATATCCGCCCCAGCTCAAGCATAAGACCATTTTCGCAACCTTTAATTCTCTGGAGCCGGGGGAAGCGATGCTGCTGATTAATGACCATGACCCGGTACCGCTCCGTTTTCAGTTCGAGGCCATGCATCCCGGCGGCTTTACTTGGGAGTACATTGAGCAAGGACCGGAGATGTTCCAGGTGAAAATCGGCAAAAACTAAACGGGGGGAATGCCCTATGGCAACAATTACGGTTGTCGATGAGAAAACGATTCAGATCGCCGTCGAGCTTGAGGATGCGCTAAGGATGATCGAGGAAGCCGAAAGCAATCTGGAACGCTATGCCAGTGAGATCCTCACCATCGCCGAAAAAATGCCGGAGTTTCAATATACCTATTTCTGTTTCTATGCCTACGACACCTCCGCTTTGTTTGAAAAAATGCTGGGGATCGATCCCAAGCAGTATTTGTCCTTCTCGCTGGATGCGCCGGATTCGTTTTTCTATACGCTGTACGGCGGCATGAAGGGACTTAGCGGCGCAGCTCGGCTCTGCCAAGCGTTTGCCGCAGAACGGACGGACCTGGAGGTGAATCTATAATGGCCAACCAAATCGTTGAACTCGACGTTCGGCCGATTCTTCGCCGCGGCGAGGAGCCGTTCAGCGTCATCATGGACACCGTTGGGAAGCTGCAGGAAGGCGACAGCTTGGTTCTGCACGCCACAATGAAGCCGGTCCCGCTTCTGAAGGTGCTTGAAGGTAAGGGCTACCGTCATGAATGCGAGCAGCTGGCAGAAGATCATTGGAAGGTGACATTTGAACCGATGCAAGCTTAAGTTTTTGCAGAACAAGAAAAGGAGGCCGCTCGGCCTCCTTATTATTATGGCTTTAGCCAGTTGAGCTCGCGAAGCGTGCGAAACAAAAAACCACCCGCTATGCGGGTGGAGGAACGAAGGTTTGACCAACTAGACCATTCCCATAAAATTGAGATGTTCAGGCTCAATAAAAGAAAGGAATGGTCTTAGATGGCAAACAAGAGCTATAGTTTAGCTCACACGAAGTGGATGTGCAAATACCATATCGTGTTCACCCCGAAGTATAGACGGAAAGAGATCTATAATCAAGTGAGGAGAGATTTGATCGAAATATTTAAGCGTCTGTGCAAATACAAGGGAGTGGAGATCATAGAAGGCCACATGATGCCGGATCATGTA
>NZ_JADQ01000070.1:0-19309 GCF_000518465.1 Paenibacillus sp. J14
CTTCCCAAACGCGCTCAATGACGGGCATCGCCTCCTGGTAAGCTAATGGCCGATTACGTTTCGATTTCGCTGGTGTCAGCGCAGGAGGGTTCGTGAGAGCGCGGATAGCATGCTTCCGATGGCACCCCAGCACCTTCACGGCGTTGTCAAGGATTGCAGATTTCTCATTTCGCGATTTCGCTCTCATGTATTGATCAGCCAAGGTACGGATTACTTCACGTCGTGTTTTCATGCTCAGTTTCAAAACACATCCCTTCGGTAACATTTCGATGTGAGTGAACCGATGCCTCTTTAGTAACATTTTAACTGAGTGATCGCGGGACGATTCAGGACGACGTCTTTTATGCTAAAATAGAGGAAGTCTATTTGGACGTGATAGGGAAGGAGCGATGAAGCCGTGCGCATGAACAACATGCTGCATTTTACTGAAAATCACCGTTATTGCGTATATCGTGACTTCGGACTCAGTCCCGTCGATGGCAGAATGCTAGGTTTGATCTATCAACCGATGGTCGGGGCGTTCGCAATTTCGCTGTACCGATTGCTTGCGGAGCATGTTCCCCAGGAGCAGGTTGGATATTCGGAGGTGGAGCAGCAGCGGAAGCTGTTCCTGACCCTTGGCCTCGATCCAAGCGAGAAAGGGCGGAAGTTTCTAATTGAGCAGACATCCCGGTTGGAGGCGGTCGGGCTGCTTCAGACGAACCGGCTCTATGTTCCAGACAGCGATGACTATATTTACGAATATGAGCTTCAGGCACCGCTGGCACCGGCGGAATTTTTCCGGACTCAGCATCTGACTTTGCTGCTGCGAGATAAGATCGGGAAGTTCGCGGTGCTGTCTCTGCGGGAGCAGTTATTCCGCGGAGAACCAGAGGCATGGTCAGGAGTTGGCCTGAATAAGGAAAATATTACGGTTCCGTTCTATGAGATCTTTGAGCTGAACACGCATTCGATAGATTATGAGCTGGAGCAGGCGATTGCCGAGACGTCGATCGCTAGGCAGCCGGGGCTCAAGCTGGCTCTGGAAGAGGATGCGATCAACTATGCGGACATCATCCTGCGTTTTCCGCGCGAGTCCCGGAACCGCTCCTTCGTTGAGGCGCTGCGCTTTGACCCGGAAGGGATGGGCGTGGTGAATTACGTGGCCCGCAAGTACGATTTAAGCGTCCAGGATATTTGCCGGCTGTTGGACGAGGACGGGGTCTTTGATTCAGGCGGCGGGATCCTGCTGGATGCGCTCCAGCACAAGGCCAACCTGCAGTTCCGCCAAGGCAAGCGCCGTCAAGAGGAGCGCGAGGTGGCTTATGGCAAAATCGTCGCGCTGCGCGGTGAGGAGCCGAAGGCGGAAGCTGATTCCGTTCAAGCGGGGGGCGTGGCGGAGGAGGTTGCGGTACAGATGGAGTATTACGTGGACGTACCGCCGCAATTCCAAAGCAAATGCGATATTCATCAATATAATATGATGCTTCGCAATGAGCCGTATACCCGGTTGCTGAAGACGTTCTTCCCGGGATCGATTCCGGATAACTTGCTGGATATTTTCGAGAAAATCGATCTGAATTACAAATTGCCCGGCGAAGTCATCAACGTACTGATCCATTATTTAATGTCCCTGCTCACCTCAGGCGGGGAGCAGCGGATCAATCGTAATTTCATCGATGCGATCGCCGCGAACATGCTGCTGAAGCAGATCAACACGTATGAGCAGGCCGTGCAATATATCCGCGACCAGTCGAAGGTGAAGGAGAAGGTCAAGGAGAAATCCAGCGGTGCCGCCTCCGGAGGAGGCCGGGCGCGAACTTATGGCAGCCGCGGAACGAAGCCGAAGCCGGAAATCCCAATTGTGGAGCGGACGGGCCAGGAGACGGCTGTATCGGAAGAAGAGTTAGCTGAACTGATTAAGATGGCGGAGCGTATGCAATCCGGCAAACATAAAAAGGAAGTCTGAGTCCGTTTAGGCTTGGGGGAGGAAGGTGACACAACCTATGGAATCATTGGGGGAACTGCTGACGCAGATGAAAAGCACGCAATTCAAACAACGCTCCGAGGAGCTGACCACACGTCTGATGAATGACCCGCTGGTGAAGGAACTCCGGGACCAACATCCGGAGCTGGGACAGGAGCAGCTGACTCGCGGGATGGCTAAGCTGTATCAATACATCAACGACAGCAAGCATTGCGCGAACTGCCCGGGCTTGGAGCAATGTCCCAACGATTTCCCCGGCCATTATACGAAGCTGACGGTCGAGCAGGTGGGCGGAAGCCCGCAGCTTGTGGATCGTCAGGTGCCATGCCCCAAGCAACTGCAATATGAGCGCGAATTGTCCGTTAAGAAACGGATTCATAGCTTCTATGTAGATGAACGGGCGCTGGAAGCCGGTTATGACGAAGTGGAAATTATGACGAAGGATGCCATGCGTGCTCCGGCGGTAGGACAAGTGTTCCGCTATATTAATGAAACGAAGGAATCTGGATTGCAGACGAAAGGGCTGTATCTGGAAGGGCCGTTTGGCACCGGCAAAACGTTCTTGATGTGCTATCTGCTGCACGAACTGGCGAAGGAAGGTTACTCTGGCGCCATCGTCTATATGCCGGAATTTGTGGAAGAGCTGAAGAGCATGCTGCAGGACAGCGACAAGCTGCGCGAAACGGTGGAAATGATGAAGCAGGTAGACCTGCTGATCTTTGACGATATCGGTGCGGAGAACCTGAATCCGTGGGTGCGCGACCATGTCATGGGCGCGATTTTGAATTATCGAATGAACCGAAAACCCACCTTCTACACCTCCAACTATTCCTTGGGTGCACTGGAGAAGCATTTGAGCTTTACGAGCAAGGACGGGGAAGAGCGGCATAAAGGCCAACGCTTAATGGATCGGATCGCTCCGTTCGTGACCGTGGTTCAGGTGAATGGGACGAATAAGCGCGGTCAAGCGTAATCATGGACGATCCAAGGACATAAGTTAAAGAGCCGAGCACCTCCCTTCGCGGGGGAGCACCCGGCTCTTTCGTTTAATTCGAGGTCTGGTTACCGCCTAGCTGGCGATAAATTTAATGATGACCATGCCGAAGAAAATCACGATCATGAACGTCAGCATGCCAAAAAAGCCGTTCATCAAATCAAACAGATCGTTGCGGGGTTCTTCGTTGATATGCTGCCGCGGATCGTTCGCATGCGTGTTAGCATCCATGGCGATGGGCCTCCTCAGGAAATTATCGTCTCGTCAATGAAATATGTCATAGACAATCCGTTTTCAGGTTATTCTTAGTATAACCAAACTTTTTTCGTTTTGTAAAGAAGGCGTTACCATACACTTTCTTTTTTTCAGTGTAGTATGGTATAATGTGTTCGGCAACAGCTTTTTGGGCTGACTGCTCCATTTTTTTCGACTACCAGTTGTTCGCGCTCCAGTCATGAATGGGCTAGGCCGGGCAACCCAAATAAGGAGGAAATTATCATGGCTATCGTGAACGTATCCGATCAGTCCTTCAATGCGGAAATCGAAGGACAAGGTCCGGTTCTTGTTGATTTTTGGGCTCCATGGTGCGGCCCTTGCAAAATGATCGCTCCGATTCTGGAGGAGCTGGACGCAGAAGTAGGTGACTCCGTGAAGATCGCGAAGCTGAACGTGGATGACAATCCAGAAACCGCTTCCCGCTTCGGCGTTATGAGCATTCCTACGCTGATCCTGTTCAAAGACGGTCAACCGGTCGATAAAATCGTCGGATTGAACTCGAAGGACACGTTGAAGAACCTGATCGCTAAACATCAATAACCAGACGATCAGGCGCGTCGCTTGACGCCTTGGATGACGCCTCCGGTTTGGGCCGGAGGCGTTTTCTGCGTTAACCTGGAGTGGAGAAAGGAGGAGGAAGCTTGGACACATCGGCTAATGAAACGTTAAGTTATGAGAAAGCGATGGAGCGAATCCAACATAAGCTGGCGCTGCTGCCCGATTCCCCGGGTTGTTATTTAATGAAGAACAAGGACGGTAAGATCATTTACGTCGGTAAAGCCAAAGTGCTGAAGAACCGAGTCCGTTCCTATTTTACAGGCAGCCATAACGGGAAAACCCAGCTGCTCGTATCCGAGATCCGCGACTTCGAATACATCGTGACCGCGAGCAATATGGAAGCACTGATCCTGGAATGTAACCTGATCAAAGAACATCATCCGCGTTATAATATCCTCCTGAAGGATGACAAGACGTTCCCCTATATCAAAATTACGAATGAACCGCATCCCCGGCTGGAAGTCACCCGGCGGGTGCTTAAAGATAAAGCGAAATATTTTGGCCCGTATCCGAACGCTTACGCGGCTCAGCAAACGAAGAAGCTGCTCGATCGCATGTACCCGCTGCGCAAATGCAACGTGATGCCTAAGGAAGTGTGCTTGTATTATCATATGGGCCAGTGCTTGGCGCCATGCGTGTATGAGGTCGAGAAGGAAACGTACGAGAAGATGACGCAGGAGATCATCTCGTTCCTGAGCGGCGGGCATGAGGAAATCAAGAAAGAGCTGGAGCGCAAAATGCACGAGGCAGCCGAAGCCCTGCAATTCGAGCGGGCTAAGGAGCTGCGCGACCAGATCATCAACATCGATGCGGTGATGGAGAAGCAGAAGATTACCGTGACCGATGCGAAGGACCGCGACGTGTTTGGGTACGCCGTAGACAAGGGCTGGATGTGCGTTCAGATTCTGTACATGCGTCAGGGGAAAATGATCGAACGGCATGCGTCGGTCTTTCCGTTCTACGGTGACGCCTACGGCGACTTTATGTCTTATGTGACGCAGTATTACAGCGACAACCCGGCCTTGCCGCAGGAGATTCTGCTGCCGGAGAAGCCGGAAGAACAAGAGGAGGCCGGCGCGCTTGACGCTCCAGCCGCCTTGCAGGAGTGGCTGGGCGTGAAGACGCTGGTGCCGCAGCGCGGCTTAAAGCGGCAGATGACCAAGATGGCCGAGGAAAACGCACGCATCACGCTGGATGAGAAATTCCGGCTGATCGAACGGGATGAGGAACGCACTTCGAAGGCGGCCGAGAATCTCGGCAAGGCGATTGGCCTGGAGTCCGTGTCGCGGATTGAAGCGTTCGATAACTCCAACATTCAGGGGACGAACCCGGTCTCGGCCATGGTGGTGTTCATTGACGGTAAGCCGGCCAAGAAAGAATACCGTAAATATAAAGTAAAAACCGTCAAAGGACCGGACGATTACGAAACGATGCGTGAGGTCATTCGCCGACGCTATGAACGGGTGTTGAAGGAGAACTTGCCGCTGCCCGATCTGATCGTGGTTGACGGAGGCAAAGGGCAGATCTCGGCAGCCACCGACGTGCTGGAGAACGAGCTCGGCTTACACATCCCGGTGTGCGGCCTGGTGAAGGACGCCAAGCATAAAACCGCACAGCTGATGGCGTTTGATCCGCCGGAGCCAGTCTATTTGCCGCGTGACAGCCAGGAGTTCTACCTGCTGCAGCGGATTCAAGACGAGGTGCACCGCTTCGCCATTTCGTTCCACCGTGAACAGCGCGCCAAGTCGATGGTCGCCTCACGGCTGGACTCCATCCCTGGCATCGGCGAGAAACGCCGGAAGGCGCTGCTGAAACATTTTGGATCGTTGAAAAAAATAAAAGAGGCCTCCGTCGAAGACTTTCGGCCTCTTTCTATCGGGGATAAATTAGCCCGTCAAATTCTTAATGCCCTTCGGGACGAAGATCCGCCAGAGGAGTCGTAAAATACGGCTCCTCTTTTGGTTGCGGCGGCGGGGTCTTTCGTTCCTTGCTTGGCGGGTTAAACAAGTAAATCACATACGCCACGATCGCCGGCAAGGCGATATAGAACAACCCGGCGACGATATTCAGCGCTCCGCCCATAAACATCAAGCTTAGGGCCATCAGAATGCTGTCGAAGATGACATGCGAGAAGACAACGGTCGCGAAGCCGTAACGCAGGAACACGAAGCTGAACAGCAGTCCGATAAAGGTTAATTCGATCGGGCGCGAAATGACCGGATAAATCGGGTACAACGTGTGGCCAAACGCCCAAATTAAGGTCGACAACAGGCAAGCGATAAAGGTGCTGCGGAACATTTTCTTCAGCATCGGGATCCCGAAGAGGCGATACACCGCTTCTTCCCCGATCCCGGCCACCCAAGCCAGCAGCGGGAACAATACCGGATATACCATGTTGTACGGCGATTGCGTTGCATCGGTCGTGGACCAGGTATGAATCGTTTGCTCTAAAATGAAGAACACCACAGATTGAACGCCTAACAGGATCAATGCCCAGGCATACCCATCGCCCACAGAGGTCAGGATGGAACGGCCATACCCTTCTTCCCTTGATCTTGCCCAGAGGTTGATCCCGTTCTTCCGCCACAGTCCGTCGCCGCCCACCAGCGAGAAGTACACAGAAGCGGCCAGGAACAAGGTCACCAGACCTTGGAAGAAGAGGCCAAAGACAAGTACACCGGCTTCAAGGCCGTCTTTTTGGAACACCGGAATCATGTTGATCGTTCCAATCGTCGATAACACGAAGTAAGCCGATGCCAGGAAAATTCCCCGCTTAAACGAGGTATGAACTCGCGTCAGCGCGCTGTAGACGATCGCCAGAATGGCCAGCACGAACGTCAACAGGGCATAACCCGCATAGGTAAGCCAGCTGGCGATTTTGGTCTGCCCGGCAACGTAGTCCAGATGTGCCTGAGGTACACTAAAATAGCTCTCTAACGAAGAAACCTTACCGTATTCGAAGCTAAGCTTGATTTCCGCCTGCGATTCACCTAAGGTGTAGCCTTGGATACGGTAGAGGAGGCCTACATCCCCTTCACCGGAGGCCAGCTCCAGATCGCTTGGTTTAAATCCGAAAGCGTTCAGGTAAGGCTGTGCCAGCTCCTCTTTCTCCGCTAGCGAGAGATCCCCTTCCCATGCCTTCATGGAATCGGTCGTTTCCGATCCTACATCCAGCATCATCTGCTTGGTGGCGTTGCTGGAGGAACTAATCTCCTCGAAGCCAACGACTTTACCCGTGGTCATATGAACATCTACGGTCACCGCGCTTAACGCTTCAGTGGGATCCGTGTAACGGACACGAAATACATCATAGGGAAATTGCTTGTCATACGTTTTTAAGTATGGGGCGAGCAGATCGGCTTTGGTTAAGTAACCAAACAGATCGGAACGCGTTTCGTATGTAATTAATGCTTTATCCTTCGCGGGATTCGGCAGGTCGATCCCAAGTACCGATTGGACAAATTCACTTGCACTGGCGGCTGCTTCTTGTTTGCTGATCACCTCATTCGATTGCTGCAACTGCAACGATTCCGAATCGGTGGTCGGGAACAGTTGAACGGCCACGAACACAATGAATCCGAGGGCGGCCAGCAGCCACAGATTTTTGGTCTTCATCCTGCGGCGGCCATTTGACGTCAAAGGGGAATTCACTCGCAAAACTCCTTTGTGATTAAGTTGAAATAAATTCTGGGAAACGTACTCTTCTTAATAATATGAAGTATGTTTTTTGATCAAGTTCGTCAAAGTAAAGATAACACAGCAATCCCCCCTGCGCCAGACGGAGGGCAAAATTGACGAGAAACGGCAAAAACTTCGGCAAGTCTACGCATCATTTAGATTGGGGGGGAAGTTGATCTGCACAATCCCTGATTTCGTCTTTTTCGGGTCTTTTTCTTGAAAATAGAGCTTTGTGGTGGGACGCAATAAGGGATATAATCCATTTGACGAAAAATGAATGAAAACAATTGAAAAGATTGGCCGAATTTCGTAATGAAAACGGGGGAACCGTACATTTTGGGGTGAATTTCCCGGAGCTTCAACTTCTTACATGGGAGGATGAAGCGTCCGCGAATAGGGCAACTGGGCATGTCCGAATCCGTCAGCTAACCTCGTAGGCTTGTGCATCAGGAACCAAACACCGAAAGGCATTGGATTTCCAGTGCTTTTTTCTTTTGTTCTTTTTTCAGGAAGACGATGAGGTGAACGCGTTGAATACGAAGAAAATAAACCTTTCTCCGCCGCAGGTATTAGTGATTGGGTTTGCCCTCATCATTTTGCTGGGAAGTCTGCTGCTTATGCTTCCGATCTCCGGGACGTCCGGGGAACCGACGCCATTTGTTGATGCATTGTTTACGGCAACTTCGGCAACTTGTGTAACGGGGCTGTTTGTAGTGGATACGGGAAGGTATTTTTCAACTTTTGGCCACATCGTCATTATCTTGCTTGTCCAAATCGGGGGGCTTGGCTTTATGACCATGGCTACCTTGTTCTCCCTCGTCCTGAAACGGAGAATCTCGCTGAAAGACCGTCTCTTGCTCCAGGAAGCGATGAACCAGAGTTCAATGGAAGGCATCGTTCGCTTAATTCGCAAGGTGCTGGTGTATTCGCTGCTGATTGAGTCCGGTGCAGCGGTGTTCCTTACCCTCCGCTGGGCCTTTGATATGCCGTTTGGCCGGGCGCTGTACTTTGGAATTTGGCATTCGATTTCTATGTTTAATAATGCAGGATTTGATCTATTTGGAGAATATCGCAGTTTAATCCCCTACGTGAACGATCCTTTGATTAACATTGTATCCATCTTACTTATCGTGTCCGGCGGTCTTGGTTTTATTGTCTTGTCCGATCTGGCGGAGTATCGCAAGCATCGCAAATTGTCGCTTCATTCCAAGGTCGTGCTGTCGATGACGGCGGTCCTGATTGCGATTGGTACGATCGTCATTTTCGTGTTCGAATTCACGAATCCACGCACGTTGGAGCCGCTTAGCTGGAGCGGCAAAATCTGGGCTTCTTTGTTCCAATCGGTCACGCCGCGTTCGGGAGGGGTGGTTACCCTTGATACCGGTTCGCTGCGTCAGGCTACGCAATTCTTCATGATCATCCTGATGTTCATTGGGGCTTCGCCTGGCTCAACAGGGGGCGGGATCAAGACGACTACCTTTACGATTCTTATCGGTGCGGTGATCTCCATGATCCGTGGACGGACGGATTTGGTGTTATTCCGTTACCGGATGGCTGAGGAACGGATCTTTAAGGCGCTGACGATTACGATGATGGCGCTGTTTGTCATCGTTGCTGTAGCGATGGTATTGTCCACTACGGAAGATGCAAATTTCCTCTCTATCTTGTTTGAGACGACCTCCGCTTTTGGAACCGTTGGATTGTCGATGGGCTTAACGGAGCGTCTGACGGATTTTGGAAAAGTAGTGATTAGTCTTACGATGTTTGCCGGACGGCTGGGGCCTTTGACGCTCGCCTATGCGATTGGTCCAAGGAAGGGGAAAGAGTTGTATCGCCATCCAGAAGGTAAAATCATTATAGGATAAGGGGAAAATGGGCAAAAATGAAAAAGCAGCAGTTTGTGGTCATCGGCTTGGGGCGGTTCGGCTCGAGTCTAGCCTTGGAATTAATGGAGTTAGGATATGAGGTTCTGGGCATCGACCGGAATGAAGAGATCGTGGAAGAACTTAGCGATCGGCTCACGCATACCGTTGTCGCTGATGCCACAGAAGAAGAGGTGCTGAAGTCGCTGGGGGTTCGCAATTTTGATTGCGGCATCGTGGCGATTGGCACCGATATTCAAATGAGCATCCTGGCGGCCATTCTCCTTAAAGACCTGGGTATTAAAACGGTAGTCGCCAAGGCGATCTCGCTTCTGCACGGCCGGGCTTTAGAGAAGCTGGGAGTGGATCGGGTGATCTATCCGGAACGCGACATGGGGATTCGTGTGGCCCATCAGCTGGTTACTCCGAATCTGCTGGATTATATTGAACTGTCGAAGGAATACAGTATCGTCGAGATGAACGTTCCGGCATGCTTGCACCAGAAGTGCCTGGCTGATATTAATCCGCGAACGCGTTTTGGCTGCAGCATTGTGGCGATTCATCGGGATAGCGGAGTCTTGGTAGCCCCTACTGCGATGGATCAGTTAAATGAAGGCGACATTATGGTTATCATTGGGGCTAAGAAAAATATTGAGCAGTTTGAAACGATTATCAATCCATCATGAAATGGGAAGAAGGCTTACTAGCAGGGAACGGGGAATAGTATGGAACAACAGGCCATTTGGGCTTTAATCATTTTTTTGCTGACTTACGCACTTATTATTTCTGAGAAAATTCACCGAACGGTGCTGGCTATGGCTGGTGCGGCGCTCATGGTGATGTTTGGCATCCTTGACCAGGAGAGTGCAGTCCATCATATTGATTTCAATACGCTGGGGCTCTTGATCGGGATGATGATCATCGTGAACACGACAGCCAAGACCGGCTTATTTACTTACATTGGCATATGGACTGCGAAGCTGGCCAAAGGCAATCCCATTACGCTCATGGGCTTGTTGGCGCTAATCACTGCGATAGGTTCGGCATTCCTGGATAACGTCACGACCATTATTTTGATGGTTCCGGTGGCCTTTAGCATTACGCGGAGGTTGAGGGTCAAGGCATTCCCTTACCTCTTCTCCATGATTCTTGCCACGAATATCGGCGGGACGGCGACTTTAATCGGAGACCCTCCGAACATTATGATTGGCAGCGCCGTGAAGGAATTAACCTTCGTCGCCTTTATGGAAAATTTAGCGCCGGTTGCGATGATCATTCTGGTGGTGATTTTGCCGCTGGGGATCTTGATCTTCCGCAAAGAGTTGAAGAAGGGCTTTGCTCATCAGCAGAGCTTGATGGAGATCCGTCTAGAGGGCTTGATTACGGAGAAAAAGCTGCTCATCAAGTGCTTGATTGCATTAGGGTTGACGTTGCTCGGTTTTTTCCTTCATCAATACCTCCATTTGGAGACGGCGACGATTGCGCTGGCGGGTGCTTTCCTGTTGCTGCTCCTGACCGGTGAACACGTGATGGAACAAGCCTTCCGCTCGGTGGAATGGCCCACTATCTTCTTCTTCGTCGGTTTGTTCGTCTTGGTCGGCGGGTTGGTTGAAACGGGAATCATTACGAGAGTGGCCGAAGAGGTAATGCGGCTGACAGGAGGCGATCCGCTGACCACCTCGATGCTGATCCTCTGGCTGAGTGCGTTGGCGTCGGCGTTTATCGATAATATTCCGCTCGTAGCGACGATGATTCCAATGATTCAAGACATGGGCGGAATGGGGATTCAGAACTTGGAGCCGCTATGGTGGAGCTTAGCGCTCGGCGCTTGTCTTGGTGGAAACGGGACATTAATCGGAGCCAGTGCCAATTTGATCGCTGCCGGGATGTCCGCCAAGGAAGGGGAACCGATTAGTTTTCTAAAATACATGAAATACGGACTCCCGCTGATGATCCTTACCATTTTGATCTCCAGTCTCTACGTATATTTGCGATACTTCATGTAAAATGGACAAGCTGCCGTTGATCCAGGTGTTCACCTGGAAGCGGCAGCTTTTTTTGATGCCCGCCAGACCGTTGTTCGGGTGCGGGGTTCATGGTGGCGTTAGATCGGCAATTCTTTGACGAGGGTTTCGCGGATTTGCGCGATCCATTCCTTCGTTTCACTCGTCAGCTCCGATTTATCGCCGTATACGAGGCAGGTTTCGCGCCGCGTCTGGGCCAGCTCGGGAATCGGCACCGTCAGCAGGCCGTTATCCCGCAGCAACGGCATGCGCAAGTACGATTTAGGCAATAGCGCGGCCGCCTTGCAGATCGGCAGCAGGCGCACGATCGCTTCAAATGAATCGATCTCCATGCGGATATCAGGCAAGATGCTGTAGCGTCCAAAGAGGTCGTCGATCAGCCGCCGATACCAGGTTCCCTTGGAAAAGACGATCATCGGCTGACCGCTCAGATCGTCCATAATCAGACGGCGCTTCTGCCCGGCGGCGGCCAGCTCATGCCCTTTGGGCACGACCAGCTCGAGGTGGTCTTTGAACAGCGGCAGGCAATTCAAGCCCGTCTCGTTCACCAGGGAGGCCACGACGCCGAAATCGACTTTCTTCTCACGGACGTAGGAGACAATTTCATGGGTTTTGCCGGTGACGAGCTTCAGTTCGATATCCGGAAACTTCTCCATGAGCGCGGTCACGAGCGGCGGCAGCGTGGTTTGGATCGTCGTCAGGCTGGCGCCCAACGTGACGATGCGGCGCTCCGCCGCCTTGAAGCGGGACACGGTCTGCAGGAAGTTTTGGTGGCGTTGCCGCTGTTCCAGCGCATATTGGTAAGCTTCCTGACCTACGCGGGTCAGCTCGAGTCTTTTCCCTTTGCGGTGAAACAGGGAGACCCCCCATTCCTCTTCTAATTTTGCAATTTTGCGCGAAAGGGCAGGTTGGGACAGGTTTAACAGCTTGGATGCTTTATTCAAACTGGATTGCTCCACGACGGTGGTGAACACCAGCAACTCTTCCATCATGCGGAGAACCTCCTTTTTTCCGGGTGCAGGACAAGATTCGACAGGTTTGCTTATGTGAATTTGTTATAATGATTAATAAATATATTGCAATTCCATTATAAGATAAAAAGGAGTAACATGAAAAGTGACACAAGTTGTTCACAAGTAACTGGAGGTTCAAAGGGGTTTTACCGACTGCGGTGTGGTATTTATCATATTCAACCTCCGCGCCCCCGTAAGGTCGAATCTTGAGTGAATTTGCGCAAGTTGAAACGGATGATGGAATGAGAAAGGGGTACACGCATTTATGAAAGGGTTTTATTCCAGAAAACTGCACTCGCTGCTGGGCGTCATTCCGCTGGGATTTTTCCTGCTGGAGCACATGATCACCAACTTTTCGGCGGTGGAAGGCGGAAGCGAAGGTTTTAGGGAAGCGGTTGCGTTCCTGAACAGCCTGCCGCTCGTCTTGGTTTTGGAGATTTTTGGGATCTGGCTGCCGTTGTTATATCACGGAGTTTATGGGCTTTATATTGCGTTCCAGGCGAAGCCGAACAATCGGCGGTTCCCAACCGAGCGCAACCTGCGTTATTTGTTGCAGCGGATTACCGGCGTCATCGCGTTTGTGTTCGTGATCTGGCACGTGGTGGAGACCCGTGTACAGGTGGCGCTGGGCAATGTGGAGCATGAGGAATTGGGCGGCTTGATGCATGAGATCGTCAGCAACCCGCTTTTCTTTACGTTGTATATCATCGGGGTTGTGTCGGCGGCGTTCCACTTTACGAACGGATTATGGTCGTTCCTCGTGAGCTGGGGCGTGACGGTCGGCCCGCGGTCGCAACGTGTGTCCTCTTATATTTGCATGGGCTTGTTCGCGATCGTTGCCGTGATGTTCGTGTGGTCGCTGGTCGCATTCCGCGGCGCGGAATTCCAGGCGGAAGGCAGCGCTTTGCTGGAGACGGCAAAGGCTTGGTTGGCGTAGGTTTTTGTTCGTAGATGACACGTTGACAATAAAGCGGATGCTTACGAAGCGAGTTTTGTACGAAAGTATTCCTTGAAGTAACGCTCACAAAACTAGGTAGATGCTTACGAAGCGAGTTTTGTTCGCAGATCACTCGTTGAAGTAACGCTCACAAAACTAAGCGAATGCTTCCGATGCAAGTTTTGTACGAAGCATTCCCTTGAAGCAACGCTCACAAAACTTTTAGGAGTTGAAAGCAAATGGCTAAACAAAGCTTAATCGTCGTTGGCGGCGGCTTGGCCGGTCTGATGGCTACGATTAAATCGGCCGAAGCAGGCGTGCCGGTACAGCTGTTTTCCCTTGTGCCGGTGAAACGTTCTCACTCGGTGTGCGCGCAAGGCGGCATTAACGGGGCCGTGAATACGAAAGGCGAAGGCGACTCGCCTTGGGAGCATTTTGACGATACCGTATACGGCGGGGACTTCTTGGCTAACCAACCGCCGGTTAAGGCGATGTGCGAAGCGGCCCCTGGTATCATTCACTTGATGGACCGGATGGGCGTTATGTTTAACCGCACGCCGGAGGGGCTGTTGGATTTCCGCCGGTTCGGCGGTACGAAGCATCACCGTACGGCGTTTGCCGGGGCAACGACCGGACAACAGCTGCTGTACGCGCTGGATGAGCAGGTACGTCGTCATGAAGCAGCTGGCCTGGTCACGAAATATGAAAACTGGGAGTTCCTGTCCGTTGTTTTGGACGATGAAGGCGTCTGCCGCGGCATTACCGCACAAAATCTTCGCTCGATGGAAATCACTACGTTCCCGTCGGATGCGGTTATTTTGGCCACAGGCGGTCCGGGGATTATCTTCGGGAAAACGACCAACTCGGTCATCAACACGGGGACTGCGGCGAGTGCTGTGTACCAGCAAGGTGTTACGTACGCGAACGGTGAGTTCATTCAAATTCACCCGACAGCCATTCCGGGGGATGACAAGCTGCGTCTGATGTCCGAATCCGCACGTGGCGAAGGCGGACGGATCTGGACATACAAGGACGGCAAACCATGGTACTTCCTGGAGGAGAAATATCCGGCTTACGGTAACCTTGTACCGCGGGATATTGCGACACGGGAAATTTTCCATGTGTGCGTGGACCTGAAGCTGGGCATTAACGGCGAGAACATGGTGTATCTCGACCTGTCCCACAAAGATCCGAAAGAGCTGGACGTGAAACTCGGCGGGATTATTGAGATTTATGAGAAGTTCATGGGTGATGACCCGCGCAAGATTCCGATGAAAATTTTCCCGGCAGTCCATTACTCCATGGGCGGCATGTGGGTCGACTATAACCAAATGACCAACATTCCTGGTCTGTTTGCGGCAGGAGAATGTGAATACCAATATCACGGAGCGAACCGTCTTGGTGCGAACTCGCTGGTGTCGGCGATTTACGGCGGTATGGTGGCCGGACCGAAAGCGGTCGAATATCTTCGTGGTCTGAAGAAGTCGACTGAGGATCTGAATCCAAGCGTCTTCGAAAGCTACCGCAAAGCCCAAGAAGAGAAGTACGAAGGCATCCTGGCGATGGATGGCACCGAAAATGCTTATGTCATCCACAAAGAACTGGGCGAATGGATGACGGCGAACATGACCGTCGTTCGTCATAACGATCGTTTGGAAGCCACCATCAACAAAATCAAGGAACTCAAAG
This sequence comes from Paenibacillus sp. J14, assembly GCF_000518465.1. Classification (NCBI taxonomy): domain Bacteria; kingdom Bacillati; phylum Bacillota; class Bacilli; order Caryophanales; family Paenibacillaceae; genus Paenibacillus; species Paenibacillus sp. J14. Next base: position 14,998 of record NZ_JADQ01000070.1, read on the forward strand.
AACGTTACAAAAAGATCAACATCAACGATACGTCCCGCTGGAACAATACGGGAGCCGCGTTCACCCGTCAGCTGTGGAATATGCTGGAGCTGGCTGAAGCGATGACGAAGGGCGCGTTGCTTCGTAACGAAAGCCGGGGCGCGCATTATAAACCGGAGTTCCCGAACCGGAACGACGAAGAATTCTTGAAGACAACGATGGCGAAATGGACGCCGGACGGTCCGGAAATTTCGTACGAACCGGTCGACGTTTCCTTGATCCCGCCGCGGATTCGCGACTACTCGAAGGACAAATAGGAGGGGATACCCATGGCAATGGCGGAAACGGATGTAACGGCCAAACAACCAACGGCCAAAAAAGTCAAATTCATCATTACTCGCCAGGATGATCCGAACTCGAAGCCGTATACGGAAGAATTCGAGCTGGACTACCGCCCTGGAATGAACGTGATCAGCGCCTTGATGGAAATCCAGCGGAACCCGGTGAATAGCAAGGGCGAACATACCTCGCCAGTGTGCTGGGAGTCCAACTGTCTGGAGGAAGTGTGCGGCGCCTGCTCGATGGTGATCAATGGCAAACCGCGTCAGGCTTGTGCGGCACTGATCGACAATTTGGAACAGCCGATTCGCGTTGAACCGATGCGGACGTTCCCGGTCGTACGCGACCTGGTAATCGACCGCAGCCGGATGTTTAATGCGCTCAAGCGGGTCAAAGCGTGGATTCCGATCGACGGTACGTACGATCTGGGGCCAGGGCCGCGGATGCCGGAGAAGAAACGGCAATGGGCATATGAACTGTCCAAGTGCATGACCTGCGGCGTCTGCTTGGAAGCTTGTCCGAACGTCAACGAGAAGACGGACTTCATCGGCCCGGCAGCGATTTCCCAAGTGCGCTTGTTCAACGCACACCCAACTGGTGAAATGAACGCCGATGAGCGTCTGGAGGCGCTAATGGAACCCGGCGGCATCGAAGGTTGCGGCAACTCGCAAAACTGCGTCCGCGCCTGCCCGAAAGGTATCCCGCTGACCACCTCCATCGCCGAAATGAACAAAGCCACCACGAAGCATATGTTTAAGATGTGGTTTCAGCAGTAATCGAATCGAATAGATTCATACCGATAAAGTAACACCATCCATCCGAAAGAATCGGAGACAGACCCCGGGAGGGGCTGTCTCTTTTTTTTTTTCGAGCTAGACAGAATAATGGAGGGGATCAGGGATGTACATTCATATTCATCGGATCGAATGTGATCAGATTTCCGTGAAATTGGAGGATTTCTCGAAAGGGGATGTCGGTAAGCTGCGTGCGATTGGGGGAGGAAGGTGGGATCCCAATGGGAAGTTCTGGCGTTTTCCTTGCACGGAGGAGAAAATCAGGCAATTTGCAGAGTACTTTCCAGAAGCGGAGATTCGAATGGACGGGCTAGCCGTGTCGCCAAAGCCATCCAGTGATGAAAAACTTATTCAGGCCCTGGATCAAAAGCTGCTCACCACGCTCAAGCTGAAGGGATACAGCCTCAAAACCAGCAAGGCCTACAGGGGGCATGTCCGGCGATATTTGCAGAACTTGGCTGATCATTTGAGGATGAAGAACCCAGGAGCCCTCAGGGATGAGGGAATGACGTCCGCGATCATCGACTCGTCCCGTACTCAACAGTATGCTCTGCAGCTCCTTGAGCAAGGGCACTCTCCTACTTATGTGAACCAAGCCATTAGTGCTTTGCGTTTTCTGGCCGTCGAGGTTCTCAAGCAACCTTCCGAACAGATGAAATATATTCGACCGAAAAAAAGAAAAAAACTGCCCTATGTCTTATCGGAGCAGGAAGTACTCCGCGTTATCCAAGCGCCGACGAATCTGAAGCACCGTACGATGTTGTACCTGGCTTACGCCTCAGGCTTGCGCGTGAGCGAGGTCGTCCGGCTGAAAGTTACGGATATCGACCCCGAACGCGGCCTCCTTCGTGTCCGGCAAGGAAAAGGCAAAAAAGACAGGCACACCTTACTATCGCAAACGGCTTGGGACCTAATCAAAAAGTATGTGGAAGCTGAGCGACTTTCCAACTCGATGTGGTTGTTTCCGGGGCAGCATCCGGGGAGCCACTTACATGAACGTTCATTACAAAAGGTATTTCAGGAAGCCCTGAAAGCCTCCGGCATCCGGAAACAGGCAGGCATTCATGTCCTTCGGCACTCTTTCGCCACCCATTTGCTTGAGAACGGCACCGACCTCCGCTATATCCAGGAACTGCTGGGCCACGCCAATCCCTCCACCACCGAACGTTACACCCACGTCAGCACCAAGAATCTGAAACAGATTGAGAGTCCACTTGATCGGATATTACGTGATCAGCAGGGGAGATAGCAGACTACGGGAGGAGGACAAATTTCAACTTACAGAAATAAGAAATGGAGGTATAATTAAGGTTATACGATTAATTACGCAAATCCCCATCTCAAGAAGATATTTGTGACGTGCAGAGATAGGGGAGTTAGACGAAATTATCAATAATCTATGGAGGTAGGAAATGTATAGAAAAAATGCAAAAACATTTGAGGACAGATTCTCAGGTGGATCTGAAGCTTTTAAAAAATTCAATATAAGTTTCTTTAGGACTAATCTTCTCAAGTCCGTCGCAATTAAAGGGCTTGGTGATCATATAAACCAATTAGAAGAATTAGTAAAGAAGCTCACCGAAGCGAAAGAAAAAGTTTCTACTGAAGTAGAGATTGAAGAGATAGAAGAAAAGTTTGATGAGCAAGGAAATAGACTAATCAAAGTTACCCTCGAAGAAGAAGAGTTTGAGTTTCTCGATGGATTAATGACTTACACTCATAAGGAATACATTATTTTAGATACTTATTTATATTCAACCTGAATTTCGAAAGTGCATAAGATCAATGCAAGATGCTAAAGCAATGGCGACTTAAGAAGTGAAAAGGTGGGAGTTTCCCATGTTTTAGTGGAGACGGAAGCTTGCGGCAGATGGTCTTTCCCCCTCCCCAATGAAGAGGCAGTCCTGATTTCCATGTAAAATTTTGCTTATCATTATTCTAACTGCGCCACTCGAACCTCGATTCGTTTCCAGACATAACGGCTGGGAAAGTCCCTCGCAAGCTTGAGTAGGATAGAGCGACCATGCCGAATGAGCGTTGCGGCGCAATAAAAGAATTCCAGACGGAACCGGGCAATCGTATAGCCTTGATGGACTGGCTCACAGCAGTCACGTTTGAAGCGCTCGAACAAATTGTAGGCCAGCAGCTTGATCAGCAGATCCAGACCATTGGCTTTGAAATCACCTGTCGCAATGCGATCGATGGAAAACCCGTTCTTGGCTTCCTTAATGTAATTTTCCATGCAGCAGCGCTGATTGTAGAATCGCCACAAATCGATCGGTTCCCATTCCAGATTAGTCACCATGGCTTCGTACTGCCAGTCCGAATCGAATACAATGCGGCCTTGGCCCTCCTCGAACACTTGCGCCTTACGGATGATCGCTACACGACGCGCCTTGTTCCAGGAGGTCGCTTGGTAGATCAAGCAAATACCTTCGATGATCCACTCTTCGTCGACATATCGCGTCCAGTAACGACAAGCCCCAACTTCCTTGGCCAGCCGCTGGGTCCATTTCAGCTTGCCGACATAGCCGATGTGGTGCTGCTCCCACAAGCTGTAAAAATCTTCACCGCCAAAGCCTTTGTCGAACCTTGCGTACTTCACTTTGTGTTCGTCGAGCAGTCTAAAGGTTTGCCGCAGGAAGTCGGCCGCATCGGTGGAAGAGTGCGTATTGCCCGGTCGAAGCACGGCGTTCAAGTTTAGTCGGCTCTGGCCTTCAAAGGCAAGCAGGGGATGATAGCTCTTACGCCCGGGCTTGTGTGGATTTGTGCCTTTGGCCGCGCCGGACTGATCGCCATACACGGTCTCTACCGTGGAATCCAGATCGAGAATCAGCTCAGGTGGCAAGCAGGGTCGAATGATCTCTTGATTCAGCCTCCGCAGTTCGTTAACCAGAGAGGGACAGAAACGACCAAGCCGGATCAATTCCTTGTACAACAGACTGTGATGCGGGCAGCGGCCGCCGAGAAAGNGCCTCAGCAGCACGTCGCTTTGCAAACGACGGAAATGAAAAATCCGTTCGCAGCCAAGCATCCAGCCAACGATGAGATAGAGCAGAATACGGTAAACGGGGAAGAGGGAGTTGCGCGCTTTGCCGCCGGAGAGGCTGCACATCGCCTCCGGCAGTTTGATTTTTTCGAGAAAGGCCAGGAAGATTTTGATGCCGCCGCAGTTTGTTGCGTTTTGTAGTGAAAATTCT
>NZ_JADQ01000071.1:0-19005 GCF_000518465.1 Paenibacillus sp. J14
CATTCACCGAGGGTATGACGGATTTTGTGCAGCATGAGCCAAGCGGTCTTGTAGGTCACTTGGATTACCTGACTCAACCGCAGCGCCGAGATGCCATCTGGGAGCAGGAACAGCTCCAGTGCTTGAAACCACTTCACCAAAGGCAGATGAGTTCTTTCAAAAATGGTACCGACCAAAGGCGAGGCTTGATAGCCGCATCTTCCACATTCAAATAAAGGAATATGTCGAGTGGACAGACGGGTGCACTCGGTATAAGCGCAGCGCGGGCAGACAAAGCCATTTGGCCACTTCATCGCGATGATCGCCTCGATGCAGTCGGCTTCGTTTCGAAAACGGCTGCTAAAAGATTGAAGCTCTGAACTCGTACTGATCTCCATGTCCGATCCCTCCACAATCAGAAATGCGCACATACGTTCTCTTCTTTCGTTATACCAAACGTATGTTCGTTAATTAAGAAAAATATTCCAGACCTCATCTTTTTCTAAATGTCGGATGAAATGATCCCCTATAAATTAAATGAATAAATCCCCAATTACTGAACGAAAGGGATAATGGTGCAAAAGGGGTGCGCAAAGGGGTACAGGGTTACTGTACAGTGTTACTGCATTTTGTGCTGCCAAAAAGTATATTTGGGCGAAAGCTTGACGCGAAAATTATTAAGGAGTATATTATTAACCGCTAAAATATTTAAGTAGTAAAGTAATTAAATTATGAAATTAATCGAATCGAACGGCTCAAGGCAGGAAGGAGGAGAGAGACGTTGGTGAAAAAAGAAGAGCTGTTCGAAGTTACCTCGATGTTTCGAATGCTGTTCAAGGCGATCACCCAGGAGTGGAACAAACGCGGGGGCGAGTTTAACCTTAGTTTTCCGCAATATAAGATGCTCTACATGCTCAATACTTCCGGGACGCATACCGTATCACAGATTGCAGAGAGCTTGGGGATTACCTCGGCAGCCATCACGGGAATTACGGACCGGCTGGTCACGGAAGGATATGTGAACCGTGAACGCGGGGAGAACGACCGCCGGGTTGTCAACATCTCGATTACCGATCGGGGGAGAGAAATCATGAATCAGATCACCGAGCGGCAGAAGGAGATGCTCGAGGGGATTTTTGATCAGTTGCATGAGGAAGATCTACAGCATTTGCGGCGAATTCTTGGCGTGGTGCTTGCAAATATAGAAAATAAATCATAACGGAGATGGAGAAACTACATGGAACATTTATCACTTAAACGTAAAGTTTCGATCATGATCGCTATCATGGCCGCGATGTTCTTCGCCGCCATTAACCAGACGATCGTGAGCACAGCCATGCCGCGAATCATTTCGATTCTGGACGGCATGGACTATTATACTTGGACGATTAACATTTACTTGCTGACGTCCACAATTGCTACTGTCTTGGTCGGCAAGTTGTCCGATATGTACGGGCGGAAGCCGTTTCTATTGATTGGGATATTGCTCTTTATGGTGGGCGCATTTATGACGGGGACATCTTCGAACGTGTTCCAGTTCATCGCCTACCGCGGGATTCAAGGGATCGGTGCCGGGATTATCCAATCGACGGCCTTTACGGCTGTAGGTGACTTGTTCCCGCCGCGGGAACGTGGGAAATGGATGGGTCTGATGACCGCGATTTTCGGCTTCTCGAGCGTGCTCGGCCCAACCTTGGGCGGTTACCTCGTCGATCACATGGATTGGCACTGGCTGTTCTGGATCTTCCTGCCGCTGGGCATCGTTGCATTTATTATGATTTTGTCGCTGTTTCCAAAAATGGAACGCGGCAGCTCCCAAAGTATCGACTATGTCGGCTCGCTATTCATGACGACGACGATTGTGCCGCTGCTGTTGGCCTTCTCTTGGGCCGGAACAACCTACGCTTGGGGTTCGACGCAAATCATCGGCCTGCTTGTGGCCTCGGTCGTATCTGGTTTGATCTTCGTATTCGTGGAACTAAAGGCGAAAAATCCGATTTTGCCAATGCATTTGTTTAAAAACGATGTGGTGACGATTTCGAATATTATCGGTTTTATTATGAACTTCGGGATGATGGGCGCCCTGATTTATCTATCGTTCTTCGTACAGGGCGTGTTGGGCATTTCGCCGACTTATGCGGGCTACGTAACGATGCCGATGTCTATCGTCATGGTTGTCGCGAGTGCTATCACTGGTCAAATGATTGCTAAGAAAGGGAAATACAAACAGTTTGCCTTGTTTGGCGTTCCGATCATGATCGCCGGGATGGTCATTATGATTTTCATGAACAGTGTACCGGTTGCCATTCTTAGTATGATCGTATTTGGTTTAGGCCTGGGCGTTGGGATGCCGGTGTTCTCGCTGGCTACGCAAAATGCCGTGCCGCATAAAGAGCTGGGCGTCGTTACTGCATCGACGCAATTGTTCCGTAACCTTGGCGGTACGATTGGGATCGCCGTGATGGGGACGGTAATGTCCAACAACTTGACGAAAAACCTGAAAGAGGCGCTGCAATCCTCGTCTGCACCGGATATGAGCCAGATGGACCCGCAAGTAGTTCAGCAAATGACGGCTTTCGCGAATCCGCAGACGTTGATGAACAAACCGCTGCTGGAGCAAACGCAAGCTAGTTTGCCGGCCGATGCACAGCCGCTGTTTGCGCAGATGATTCAAGGCATCCGTGATGCCTTGGGAACGACGTTGTCTACTGTATTTTTAACAGGTACATTGGTGCTCGTTGTGGCCTTGGTGCTGGTCTTCTTCCTTCGCGAGCTGCCGCTTCGTTCCTCGAACCAGGCACCAACTCCTCAAAGCGTTAAAGAGGGTGGCGAGGAAGGTGCGGTGCAAGCTGCACAAGCTTCGGCTCCGCATCAAGCTTAAGTAGAAAATTTTCTATGTAAGTCATAGCTGTTAAGGCAAGCCAGAGTTCTCGCATTTCGGATGCGAGAACTCTGGCTTTTTGCGTTAAGTTGATGTGAGAAAAACGTGGCGAAAAATGTTGATTTAAGAGAAGTATTGGACAATTTTGCGGAATTAAATTTCAAAATATATTTTCTTATTGAAATAAAATTTCAACGTCTTTATAATTGCCCTAAGAGCAAAACTATCAGCTGATTTAAGAGAGCGGGGGTGGTGAACATGCCGGTACAAATCAGTTGGCCTCCATCGTAGAAAAATGCCTTCTGTCTATACCGGATTACACGGGTAAGCTCCCGTACGTAACGCTAAGGAGGGGTGCAGATGAGCGAAGTGAACTGGCTCGAGGATACGGAAGCGGCGGAAGCCATGGGACTGGACCCGGCCCGAGTCCCATGGATCGGGAACACGCTGCGCGAAGCGGTGAGCGCAGGGGAGACTCCCGGCGGAGTTGCGGTCGTGTCCCGGCGCGGCAGGCGCATTCGCTTCGCCTGCGGCAACGCCGTGGATGACGACACCGGGCAGACGCCGATCTCGTTTGAGACGATCTTCGACTGCGCCTCGCTGACGAAGATCGTGGTGACGCTGCCGCTGACCTTGCTGCTGGCCGAACGCGGACAGCTGCGGCTGGATGATCCGGCAGCGCTCTATCTCCCGTCCCTGGCCGCCGCCGAAGCGAAGCGGCGGTCAGGGACGAGGGGAAAGCAGATGACGCTTCGCCATCTGCTCACCCACACGGCGGGCCTGGCACCGTTCTACGATCTGCACTCCCACGGCTTCAGCCGGGAGGAGATCGTGGACTACATTTGCCAGGCTCCGCCGGAGGCGGCCCCGGGCGCTAGGGTGGTGTATAGCGACCTGGGCTATATTTTGCTTGGCGAGATCATCGCCAAGGTAGCGGGACGCCCGCTGCCGGAGCTGGCGGCAGCGGAGCTGTTCACGCCGCTGGGTCTCGCGTCCAGCGGCTACCTCACGGCACCGGCGCCGGAGGTGCGCCGGCGTCTCGCCTCAACCGCCGAGCCCGGCACGGCGGTTGGCGCGGGTCCCGCGGGCGTTCCCGTCCACGACGAGAACGCCCGGGCCCTGGCCGGCGTCAGCGGGCACGCCGGCCTGTTTGCCACCGCGGACGATTTGGCATCGTACGCGGAGCTGTGGCTCGGCCGCGGCTACAGTGCCGCCGCTGGCCGGCGGGTGCTCTCGGCCGCGGCGGTGGAAGCCGCCACGCGGCCGTGCACGGACGGCGTGCCGGGCGGCTGCCGCGGCCTCGGCTGGGTGCTGCGCGGCGATCCGTTTGACGCCGCCGGCGACCTGCTCTCCCCGGTGGCCTATGGCCACACCGGGTTCACCGGCACCAGCCTCTACATCGATCCCGAACTGGAGCTGGCTTGCGTCCTGCTTACCAATCGCGTTCATTACGGGAGGGATCGATCCGTGGTCGGCTTGCGTGCCAAGTTTCACAACACGGTTGCCGCAGCGATTGCTGATGCATAGCAACTGCGGCAACAGGGACCGTTGATCGCGAAGTTTATTTCAAAATAGTTCAACGCTACAGAACAGGAGGGATCATCATGGGACAAATCGCAACCCGGGGGTACCGGCCTGGCGACGAAGGGCCGCTGGTCGAGCTTTGGAACCGCGTGCTGCTCCTCGACCCGGTGACGGCGAAGCGATTCCGGAATTTGGTGCTGCTGGACGCCAACTTTGATCCAGAAGGCCTGCGTCTCGCCTTCGACGAGACGGATCGGCTGGTTGGCTGCGTTTATGCGGTGCGCCGGCAGCTTCCGATGAGCGGCACAGAGCTGGAGCCGGAGAACGGCTGGATTCCATTCTTCTTCGTGGATCCCAGGTTTGAACGGCAGGGCGTGGGCAGCCGGTTGCTGCTTGAAGCTGAACGCTTCTTATGCGAGCACGGCCGCACGAAGCTGTTTTTCGCTTCCTACGCCCCGAACTACATCGTGCCCGGCATCGACGCAGCGGGATACCCGAAAGGAGCGGCATTTCTACAAAAAAACGCCTTTACCAAACAGTACTCCGCCGTTGCGATGGATTACAGCCTGGTGGGTTATGAAACTCCGCCCGAGGTCGAAGCGCTGAAGCGGCAAAGGGAGGAGGAAGGTTATACTTTTCGCACGGCGCAGGATAGTGATTTGACGGAATTAATCCGCTTTAATCTGGAGATTTTTAATCCGGACTGGGCTCGCGCGATCCGTGAAGGGATTCTTCAAGGGTTGCCGCTGGAGCAAATTTTAGTGGCCCGTGAGCGCGGCCGGCTTGTCGGCTTCTGCCTGTTTGGCGGGTACGAAGGGATTCGCGAACGATTTGGGCCATTTGGTGTTCATCCGGATCAACGCGGCCGGGGCATCGGCAAAATTCTACTCCATCACTGCCTTCACACCATGCGCGCCCACGGGCTGCACGGAGCCTGGTTTCTCTGGACCGGCGAGCAGAGCCCGGCAGGGCACCTGTACAAACAAACCGGTTTTTCGGTGACAAGAACCTTCGACATCATGGTCAAGACCCTCGCATAAACACCTCATCCGCTTTGCGTAAAAACAGAACAGCCACAAGCAAACACGATCCTAAGTCCGATCCTGGGAGGGAGAAGCGTGAAAAAAACGTTCATTTGGCTTTTAACGATCGTCTGCGCCATCGGCATGACCGCCTGTTCATCCGGCAACAACGCGAGTTCCTCCTCGAAAGTGACCCTCACCTTGCTCTCGCATTATACCGGTGAAAACGAGAATTTCCTCAAACCTTACATCGAACAATGGAACAAAGAGAACCCCGACATCCAGGTGAAGCTGACGCCGGTCGAATTTGACCAACTGCTCAGCACGATGATGACCAAGCAGACCGCCGGTCAAGTGGCTGACATTGTCCATACGTACACCTTATGGGGCGGACAGCTATCCAAGAATAAGGTGCTGGCTCCGGCACCGGAGGATGTTGCGGCTGACATCAGAGAGAATTACCCCGAATCCGCCGTGGCTGCAGCAACGATCGACGGGCAAATCTTTGGTTATCCGACCGAAGTGCAGGCATATGGTCTGTTCTACAACAAGCGGTTGCTGAAGGAAGCAGGTTTTGAAGCACCGCCGAAAACGTGGGATGAATTGCTGCAAATGGCTTCGGCCATCGAGCAAAAAGACAAGGACGGCAAAACCACCGTACAAGGTTTTGGCTTCTTGCGAGGTTATGCCGGTAAAGTTGTCCAGCCATTTATGGGCCTGCTGGCTACAGCCGGAGGCACGCTGTTAAGCGAGGATTTAAGCAAGCCGAATCTCGATAGTGAAGCTGCAAAGCAAACGATCGATCTTTATTCGAAGGTTTACGGGAGTAACGGAATCTCCGACATCGGGTTTGAGACGACCAAGGCGTTTGGCGCCGGTCAAGTGGCGATGACGATTGAGGCCGGCTGGTGGGCGGGTTCCCTAAAAACGCTCATGAAAGACAGCTTCGTCGACGTAGGCGCTGCCCCGCTGCCTTCACCGGACGGTCAAACTCAAGGCTCGTTGGCCTATACCTGGGCCTGGGGCGTCAACTCCAAGTCGAAGCATCAAGAAGCGGCGTGGAAGTTCCTCAAGTGGTTTAACTCGGTGGAGGTGAAGAACGGAATGACGCCGGAAGGGAACTTCCTGATCGAAGGCTTTAATACGGTACCAGCGCGCAAAACCGATCTCGCCTCGCAGACGATCCAAGACAAGCTGGCCGCCGACCCGATCGCCAAAACGTTCTCTGATGCGCTGCAATACGCCAATCCTGAACAAAGCCCGGCCACCGCTTCGGAAATCCAGGACATTTTGTATAAGCAGATAGAAAATATGTGGGCAGGCAAAGCCACGAAGGAAGAAGTGCTTGAAAATGCCCAGAGGGATATCCAGGCGAAGCTGGGACAATAAGGGGACCGGCCAATGAAACAGAAGCTAGGTTTAGCATATCGAGAAGGCTTGGTTGGTTATTTGTTCCTGACGCCGGTGTTTGTATTTTACGCGATCTTCCTGGTGATCCCGTTTATCTTCTCCCTGTTTCTCAGCTTTACGGAATGGGGCGGCTTTGACCTTGCATCGATCCGGTGGGTAGGTTTAGCCAATTACCGTACATTGTTTTCAGCGAATTCCACCTTTCTGCATCCGATCTTGACCAACACATTCACGTTTGCGTTTGGTACGGTAGCCATTTCGTTTGTCTGTGCATTGGCAGTCGCCTATTTCATCACCCGTCTGCGCTGGGAAGGTCTATGGCGAACGCTGTACTTTCTGCCGTCGGTCACAACGGTTGTCGCCATCGGCAACATTTGGCTGTACCTGTACAACCCAACAAATGGGTTGATCAACGAAATGTTCACTTGGGTAGGTATCCCTCGGCAAAACTTCCTGCAAGACCCCAACACCGCGCTGACGTCGGTTATTGTGGTTGGAGGCTGGCTCGGGATCGGCAGTTCCATGCTGATCCTGTCCGCCGGACTCAAAGCCATCCCGGAAGACTACTACGAGGCGGCGGATCTGGAAGGGGGAAGCGTGTGGAAGGTGTTCCTCGGGATTACGCTGCCGCTGCTGAAGCCATCCATCACCTTCGTACTGATCACCTCGTTTATCGGCGGGCTGCAGTCGTTTACGTTGACCATGGTCATGACGCGCACCGGAGGTCCGGGCGATGCTACCAATGTTGCAGGTTTGGAGATGTATAAGCAGGCGTTTTCCTTTGGTAACTGGGGCCTTGCCAGCGCGATGGCGTTTGTGTTGTTCGTGTGCATCATGATCATTACGGCGATCCAAATGCGATTTTTTAGACAGGGAGGGGTGGAGAGCTACTAATGCGACGGAGAAAAAAGCCTTGGGTTTCCTTCACCATCATCGTCATCGGCTCCATCGCGATGCTGTTCCCTTTCCTGGATATGATCTTCAGCTCGTTTAAGGGGCCGGCGGAGTATAACAGCTTGTACTATCGCTTTTTACCGGAGACGTTCCAGTTCGGCAACTACAAACTGGCGTTTGAATCGTTAAACATCGGGTTGCTGTTCAAAAACAGCCTGCTCAAATCCGTCATCACCACCATTTTGGTGCTCCTGACGAGCTCGATGGCGGCGTATGCGCTGACGAAACTGCGGTTTCGCGGACGGGATGGGATCTTTCGGTTTATTTTGTCGACGATGATGATTCCGAGCTTTCTGTTCTTTATCCCGAACTTTTACATCATGACGCATTTTCCATTGGTAGGTGGTAACGATCTCTTTGGCAACGGGGGCGTAGGCGGGATGACGACGTCGATCCTGTCCTTGATACTCCCCTTTGCGGTTAGCGCGTACGGCATATTCCTGATGCGGCAGTTTATTATGACGATCAACAATGCGTACCTGGAAGCCGCTCGTATTGACGGTGCATCGGAGTTCCGTATTTATTTCCGGCTCATTCTGCCGATGACCGGGCCTGCGTTAGCCACTCTGGCGATCTTTGAATTTATTGGGCAGTGGAACGAGTTCATTTGGGCATTGATCATTAACTCAGTAAATCCCGAGCTGGCGGTCTTGCCCGTTGGGGTGCAAATGCTGAAGGACCACCTGGATCCGACGTTGACCCAACCGCTTCTGATGGCAGGACTTGTCATCTCGACGGTGCCGATCCTCATCGTGTTTATCATTCTGCAAAAATATTACGTCCGCGGCATGATGAACTCTGGGTTGAAAGAATAGGCGTGGCGGATATTTTGATTGCCAACAATACTACAACTTGAAGGGAGATTCCGGATCATGGAAATGGATAAACCACAACATATATTGGCCATCGGCGGGCATGCCGGAGATATGGATTTAACAGCGGGGGCTGTGATTGCAAAATACGTACAGGCGGGGCATAAAGCGACCTTCCTGCACTTGACGCCAGGCGAGAAGGGGCATCCTAAGCTGTCCCCAGACGATTATGCGAAGCAAAAAATCGAAGAGGCCCACCGTTTCGCCGAAATCGTTGGTGCCGACGTACGGTTTCTTGCCTACAAGGATGCGGAGCTGCCAGTTGATGAAGAGGTGAAATATCAGGTTGCGGATGTCATCCGCGAAGTGAAACCGACGCTTCTTATTACGCATTGGAAGGGCTCGATGCATAAGGATCATGCGAACACGCACTACATCGTTGAGGATGCCCGGTTCTATGCGGCGCTGAAAACGATAGAGCGGGCGCTGCCGAATCACTACTCCGGCCCGCTCTATTATACCGACAACTGGGAGGACCCGTATGACTTCCAGCCAGAGGTGTTCGTGGATATCCCGGAAGAAGCCTATGAAACCTGGGTAAAAGCGATGAACGTGTACGCCTATGCGCGCGGTGAAACGTCCGGATTCCCCTTCATCGAATACTACAAAGCGCTGACCATCGTGCGCGGGGCGCCGGTCGGGTTTAAGCGGGCCCAGGCGTTTATGGTTCCGCGCGGTGCTTTAAATAAGCGGGTGCAGTTTTTATAGTATACACATGCCGACCGGGGCCTTGGGGTCCCGGTTATTTGATTATTGGACCTTTAACTGGAGTTGTTGCTCTCTGGCGGCCTCTTTTTAACCATTATCCCGTTGGTTCAGGAATACCTGAGTTAGGCGGTGAAGCGGGTGGTGGTGAGATCGATGGAGAGCGGGGACAAAATAGGTGGAGAGTAGACCTGATTCAGATACATAATGATGCAAAAACGCACGATCAGACTACAAGTTCGCATGCCATCTGACTGAAGGGGATAATGGTGGAAAAGGGGCTGCACAACGGTTGTTGTTCTGGATTCCAACTTGCTGAAAGCAAGCTTCTGGCATAAACTTGAGGGCAGAAACTAAGTTTAAGGGCGGATGGTTATGACTTTGACGCAACCTAAGGTGGCTGTGATCGGCAGTTTGAATATGGATATTGTGGTGGAGGCGCGGCAAATTCCACAGATCGGGGAGACTCTGCTGGGCGACCGGGTTCGCTTCATCCCGGGAGGCAAAGGGGCAAATCAGGCGGTTGCCGCAGCTCGTTTGGGGGCGAGCACCTCAATGATTGGTGCGGTTGGGGCGGATGCTTTTGGAGACGATCTGATGGCTGCCTTGCGCAAGGAAGGCATTGATGTCAGCGGCGTCAAACGGCTGACCGATACGGCAACAGGTGTTGCTTCAATTTACGTTGCCGATGGTGACAACAGTATTCTGGTTGTTCCCGGAGCTAACGATCAGGTGACACCGGCGGATATCGATCAGCACTTGGACAAGCTGAAGGAGGCCGATATCGTGCTGCTCCAGCTGGAAATTCCGGTGGAAACGGTGTTATATGCAGCGCGAATTGCTAAGTCGTTGGGCAAGAAAGTAATTTTAAACCCTGCCCCGGCTCGGGAACTTCCGGCAGAGCTTTATGGCTGTATCGACTATATAACGCCGAACCGTACGGAGCTGGGGAGATACGCCGGGATAGGATTGGACATGACGGATGTGAACAGCGACTTCCTCCGCCTGGCGATGCAGCGCCTCAAGGAACGAGGTGCGGCCCAAGTTGTGACCACGTTGGGCGCTGATGGATCGGCCTATTTGGCTGAGGCGGGGGAGGTTCGAACCGTGGCGGGACATGTCATTTCTGTTGTAGATACGACAGGGGCCGGCGATTGTTTTAATGCTGCGCTGGCCGTCGCTCTCGTTCAGGGGCAAAGTCTGGAAGAAGCCATACAGTATGCGTCGCTGGCTTCCGCGCTGGCTGTGACGAAGTTTGGTGCTCAAGCGGGTATGCCAACAGCGGACGAAGTGCGGCGTTTTGCGGCGGGAACGGGCTTGCCCCAAGCAACAACGCTAGGAGAGCAGATCCGCGTAAAGCGGATCTACGAAACGGCAGCCCCCGAGGACGGATACCGCATCCTCGTGGATCGCCTATGGCCGCGCGGGATGACCAAGGCCGATGCGGCGATTGACGAATGGATGAAGGGAATCGCTCCCAGCCCGGAGCTGCGCAAGGAATTCGCGCACCGGATGGAGCGGTATGCGGAATTTAGCACCAACTATTTGCGCGAATTGAACAGCAGTCCGGAATGCGCCGTGCTGGCGGACCGGATCCGCGAAATCGCGCGCGAACGTCCGGTCACCTTGCTGTATGCCGCCAAGGACCCGGTGTATAATCACGCGAACGTGCTGCGGCGTTGGCTGTTAGATCAGTAAAGCAACAAAGCTGCTCCCTCGCTATTGAAGCGAAGAAGCAGCTTTTTTTCGCGTAAGGAAACTAGAGAATATCACTGCGCTGTCAGCTCTGCTGCAAAAACCGGAACCCCTTCTTAACCCCGTCTCCGGCATATATCACCGGGTTCAGCTTGTCGATCAGCAAACGACCCTCCGCGCTCAAATATTCCTTGGCGACGGATCGGCTGACGATTCGGCCAAAAATATGGGTCAGCCCCGGGAATTCCTCGCTCTCGACAACTTCAACAACCCGGCAAGCGATGGAGATCGGACACTCTTTAATCGCCGGGGCATTGACATGCTCCGAAGCTACCGGTGTCAGGCCGGCTGCGGCGAATTTGCTGCCCTCTGCACCGGAGCGTGAACCGCAATAGTTTATTGCCTCCTGCAGGGAGCGATCCGGCAGGTTCACCACGAAGTCGGTTCCCGCCTTGAGATGCTGTGCGGCAAATCCTTTGCTGTTGTAGCCCAGCACCATCAGGTCCTTCAGCGAGTAAGAGGACGAGGACGGCGTCACGTGCGCAACCCCATTTTCATCGTAAAAGCTGGTTAAAATGACCGGGAAACCATAATACATTTTTTCAAAGTTAACCTCGATTTTCTCCATGTTACATCCTCCTAATCCATCTATTTCTTACCAAGAAGCTCTCTATTGAAGATAACGCTGGAAAAGGAGCGATAAGGTGATTCCGGTCACACTATCTTTTACAGAGCATGTAAGGTATGGCAAGCTCTGAAGGAGAGCGATAAGACGGCAGACTTAATTAAATTAAGCCAAATGAAAAGCTCCTGGACATGATCGTCCAAGAGCTTTTTTTGCATGTATATGTAACAAAGTTGCCCCCATGCGCTTAACGCTTCACCCAAGCTAACTCCAAGTCCATCTCCCGGATGCATTCATCGGAATCGTACCGGTCATTGTCGATCAGCGGCGTTACGGGATAGGCCTGCATCTCCTCCGCTGCATGCGGCCGCAGGATGGGGTCCAGTGCGTCGAGGTCACTAACCTCTTCATCCAGCCACTGGGTCATAGCCTCGGGGGACAAAATCGCCGGCATCCGGCTTTCAAACTCCCCGATCAGCGGGTTTGCCTCTGTCATCACGAGGGTACAGGTGCGAAGCGGCTCGCCGCGCGTATCCCGCCAAACTTCGTACAGGCCAGCGACCCCAAAGATACCGCGGTTTTTCAGCACAACGCGCACGGGATATTCCTTCTTACCGTCCTTCTTCCAATAATAAAAGCCATTGCAGGGGATCACACAACGCTGCGTACTGATGAGCCGACGGTACGTCGGATTCTGGTGAACGTTCCGCAGATCGGCATTCACCGCATCTTTGCCCCAATAAGGAACGAGCCCCCAGCGGAATTCGTCCAGCACCCGCTCTCCGTCCTGCTGTAATACCACCGGCGTGGGCTGTGTGGGGCTGATGTTAAAGCGATTTTTATAGTAACACATGACCCGTCCAATCTGAAAATGCTCCTGAACCTCCGGCAGCTCGGCCGCCATGGAAAATCGTTGACACATAAACTCTCTGCCTCCTTTACCAAGTTGTGATGTATTGTTTGCTAAAGGAGGAAAATAATTCAATAATTCATATTAATTTTTGGAGATATTCCGCGGATCACTTGGCAAGCGAAAACGAAAATGTAGTCGCTTGATTCTCCACACTTCTGACCTTTATCACGCTGCCATGTTGTTTGATGATCGATTGTGCGATGGAGAGGCCCAGGCCATAGCTGCCGTCTTTATACGTGCGGGAGCGATCGGCGCGGAAGAATCGGTCGAATACCTTTGGAAGATCTTCTTTGGCAATTCCGCGCCCATTGTTGGTAATGGAAAATTCGATGCGTCGGCCTGATCTTGTCAGCGACAGCCGAATCCAACCGCCTGGACTCGCATACTTGATGGCATTGTCGAGCAAGATGCCCACCACCTGGCTTACACCGTCTGGGTCCCCGGATACGATCAGGTCGGGCTCAATCGAACGG
This sequence comes from Paenibacillus sp. J14, assembly GCF_000518465.1. Lineage (NCBI taxonomy): Bacteria > Bacillati > Bacillota > Bacilli > Caryophanales > Paenibacillaceae > Paenibacillus > Paenibacillus sp. J14. The sequence continues at coordinate 13,054 of NZ_JADQ01000071.1, forward strand.
GTGAGGGAGAGCCTTTTGCTTGCTATTGCCGCTTCCATGGACTGGGAGACGGTGTCGACAACTTCACTAAGGTTAAAATGTTCTTTGTGCAGCGTTATCCGTTCATCGTCGGTTTTGGCAAGAATCAGCAAATCCTGGACGAGTTTGCCCATCCGGTCCGTTCCGGCCCGAATGTAATCAATCCACTTCATTTGGTTCTGAATGGTATCTTCCTGACTTGCGACAAGTGCGTCACAGTTCGCATGGATGATCGAAAGCGGCGTTTTTAGTTCGTGGGAGGCGTCGGCTACGAATTGCTTTTGCTTCTCCCACGCTCCTTGGATTGGCTTGATCGCCCGGTTAGCGAAGTAAAAGCTCACACCCAAAATCACGATCAGCGTGCTGATGCCAACGAATAGCAGGGTCATAAGAAGTTGATTTAGCGTGCTGTTCATCTCCGTAACATCCAGGAAAATGAGGCTGTAGTTTTGGTCGTTAACGGCTTGTGGAATCCCGTCTTCGCCAACGACCTGAACGCGGATGGGAGCGACGGAATACCGCCATTCTCTGTCTTCCAGTTTAATCATTTCATTCTCGTCTTGGTTCTTCCAAGCGATCTCCACGAGCTGTTGATATGCACTTTCAGGCAAATTAACGGCGGATTCGATACGGACGATCCTTCCGTCTTCGTCAACTTCCACATGAAAAGTGCTGATATCATCCGCAAACCTATGCCTTACTGTGGTTGGACTCCCGTTTTGTCCCGATGGTTGATTTGGATTGTCAGGCCCAACTTGGATTTGTGTCTCAGGCTGAGTATGAAGACGTTGACGAATATCCGCCTGCAGATTGCTGTACGCAATGAAATAGACAAAGGCGAATGCTGCAATGATGACGCCTGAAGTAATGGACAGATTTAAAAAAAGTAATTTATTCCGCAACGTACTGAACATAGTCCCACCCTCTACGGTTTCAGGATGTATCCCGCTCCCCGAATCGTTTGGATGATTACAGTTGAACCCATCATTCCAAACTTTTTACGAAGGAGGGAAATGTACATCTCCACACGGTTTTCGTCCGCGTCTGTCTCATAGCCCCATACTTTTTCAATTAGCATCTCTTTCGAGGTGACGAAGTTCTTTCTGCGCATGAGCAGTTCCAACACTTGAGATTCCTTGGGAGGAAGTTGGACCTCATCAGCCCCGCATCGGAGTATGTGAGCAAGCGGATCCAGCTGTAAGTCGCCGCATGTCAACAGTCCGTCCAGATGCAATATCGTTCCTCGCCGGCCAAGCGCTCGCAAGCGGGCAAGCAGTTCATCTGTTTGGAACGGCTTGGCCAAATAATCATCGGCTCCGCAATCGAGCCCATGAATTTTGTCCTCGGTCCCCCCTCTCGCGGTCAGCAAAATGATCGGGGTCATGATGTCGTTGTCCCGCAGTTCCTGGAGAACGGCGAGTCCGTCCATCTTGGGCAACATAATATCCAGAACGATAATATCGTAAATTCCCGAAAGGCCGTGATGTAACCCCTCTTCGCCGTCAAAGGCCAAGTCGACCGTGTAGCCACTTTTTTTCAATACCTGAGCGATGGCTTCTGCAATGAAAACCTCATCTTCCACAAGCAAAATCCTCAATCCTCTTACCTCCAATTCATCGCATAGACCCTCTTCATTAGAAATTATAAATGGCTTCCCTTTAGATAACCTTAAGGGCCGGACGGTTTACCGATGGAAGATATTGCTGCAAATTTCTCTGCAAATCAAAGGTTAGCTAAAGGTTCATCCCGTACGATGATCCATGTAAGCAGCGCTGCTTGATAAAAACACAAAAAAATGGAGGTATCCCACGATGAAATTCAAATTTCCATCTGCAATGAACAACAAGAAAAAACTAGGTACTTTGCTTGTATGCGGGGCGCTTGTTGCTTCCCTCGGTGCGGTATCGGCTTCGGCCTCCAATTCGTTCACAACCCTGTTAGTTAAATCGGAAGACGGTGCGAGATGGTACTCCGAAGACGACGGCAAAACCTGGAGCCAAGAAGCACCTAATGGGGTAAACGAAACGATTGATGCTGACGGCAAAGTGACCATTTCAAGAGGAACGGCTCCTGTGGAAGGAGATCGTCAGGGACCAACAGAAGGAGTCTTCACCCACAGGGGAGGCGTAAAATTGTTGGTGAAAACGGAGAACGGCAAGAAGTTGTATTCCGTTGACGGCGGCAAGACGTGGAGTAATCAAGCGCCTCAGTAATTCGGTTGCAAGTCAACAAATCCGCAGAGTGGGAGTGTTTTTACTCCCGCACTGCGTTTTTTTTGGATATGGATATGAAGCGATCCCGGAAACTTGGCGCCAAAAGCTTGCCATGCGAGAGACGATTGAGGATCTGGCAGAACGAATATGTTTAGTCAATTCCTAGGAGGACACAGCTCAGGCTGATGTCCTTTTTTTATTGGATTCCCTTACTTCGAGGTAAGTACCCCACTTTAAAGTGCGTTCTTGTTTTATTTTTCAACTCCAATAAAATGATTCTCAAAACAAGAAACAGGAGGTTCTCCATGAAAACACTCATCATTGTGGCGCATCCCAACATTTCTAAGTCTGTCATTAACAAGAGGTTTATCGAAGAATTGCGAAAATATCCCGAAACATATACCGTCCATGAATTAACTTCCGCTTATCCAGATGGGATCATCGATGTGGAACAAGAGCAGAAGCTGGTCGAGGCTCACGATCATCTCGTTCTGCAGTTTCCGATCCAATGGTTCTCATGCCCGCCCATTCTGAAAACTTGGCTGGACGAAGTGCTGACTCAAGGCTGGGCTTACGGCAGGAACGGGGGAGACAAGCTGCAGGGGAAAAAAGTAGCTTTGGCAGTCACCGCGGGGATCCGGAAGAGCGATTATCTGGAAAGCGGCCGATACCACTATACGTTGGAACAGTTGCTGACACCGTTTGAGACCACTTTCCGCTATTATTGTCGTGCGGATTATCGCTCGTTTTTCGCTTTTTACGGTGCAGAGATCGTCCCTGGCGAGGAGTATTGTTCAAGTTCAGAAGAAATCGAGCAAGGCGTTAAAGACTATCTGGAGTTTTTGGATAAGTTATAAGTCTCCCGATTCTGCTCCCCCCAATCGCACATCATGTTTAAGATCGGGATGAGGGATTGTCCCCGCTCGGTCAGTGAATATTCCACTTTGGGAGGAATCTGCGGGTACTCTTTGCGCGAAATAATGCCATCGGCCATAAGCTCTTTCAGCATAACACTTAGCGTTTTATAGGAGACGCTTTCCAGGTGTCGGTGAATTTCATTGTGTCGTAAAACCTTATGCTCCGCGAGTAAATACATGATGGTCATTTTATATTTTCCGCCGATAATGGACAGCGTGTAATAGAAGCCGCTCTTTTCCAAGGCTGTTCCTGGTACAGCGCAACGGGTGTTCTTCATGCCCGCTCCTCCTTGCTTGGGGGTAGTAGATCATACTTAGGCATTACGCATTAATCATCTTGTCACTGTGATTTAACAGGCGCATTATATCTTTTTTGGGCGGCAAGCCAAACATGCGCGAGTATTCACGGCTAAACTGCGATGGACTATCATAACCCACCCGGAAAGCAACTTCTGCTGCATCTGCGGATTCAGATAATAATAAACTCCGTGCAGCTTGCAGCCTCAGTTGTTTTTGGAATTGAATCGGGCTCATGGTCGTTACCTCTTTGAAGTGGCGATGCAGGGAAGAAACACTCATATTTGCTATTTTTGCAAGGTCTTCAATCTTAAAAGACTGTTCAAAATGATTCATGATATATTCAATCACATCACTAACTTGGCTGGTGGAACTTCCTTCTATTGCGATTTGTTTTAGTGTGGCTCCATGCTCTCCTTGGAGAACTCTGTAGATGATTTCTTTCTTAATGATAGGGGCGAGCATTTTATGATCCACTGGATGATCCAGTAATCGAGCTAATCTTGTTACTGCGTCCAGCAAAGAAGGCTCTATTTTACTGACATACATTCCTCGTCTCGCATTTTCTTTCTTTTCGACACCCAATTGGAAATCATGCAGCGCTTCTAAAATTTCATGGACTGTGAATTCAATTTTTAGGGCCAGATAAGGAACTTTAGGTGAGGCTTCCGTAACTTGTCCGGTAATTGGCAGTTTTACGGATGCAATCAGGTAATCAGCAGGACCATATAGAAAACGTTCCTGTGAAAGCATCACCTCTTTCGCTCCTTGAACGACAATGCACAAGGACGGTTTATGAACCCCGTACATCGGCCCAATATGGCTGGAGTACCGTGAGAAAAGTAAAGAAGGAATAGCAGTCGCTTGAGTTCCGTCTTGGCCAGTGTGCTTCTCTATCATTTCGGCGAGCTCTGCTCTTTGCCTATATAATTGATCAAACATCTATAATCTTCCTTTGCCTAATCGGATGGTTCCATTATAAATCCTATTCATCGATTTCGTGAATGGTTGTGAGAGGATTATGCAATCATTTGGCAGGATTGTGATACCTGCCCCGATCTCATTTGAGTCATATTAAGAGTACAGGGGATTGTAATTAATCATTTAGTAAGAAGGTGAACAAAATGGAGTACGTGAAACTTGGAAATTCAGGATTGGATGTATCCCGTCTGAGTCTTGGATGTATGGGTTTTGGTGTGAAAGAACGCTGGGTTCACCCCTGGGTGATCGATGAAGAGAGCAGTCGCCAAATTATCAAAAAAGCTCTCGATTTAGGGATCAATTTTTTTGATACCGCCAATGTTTATTCAGACGGAACAAGTGAAGAATTTGTTGGTCGTGCTCTTAAGGATTTTGCCAACCGAGACGAGGTAGTTATTGCGACAAAGGTTTATTTTCCTACGGGAAAAGATTTAAACAGCCAAAAACCGAATGGCAGAGGACTCTCGCGAAAACATATTATGAGTGAAATTGATAAGAGCCTTAAACGGTTAGGAACAGATTATGTAGATCTTTATATCATCCACCGTTGGGATTATCACACTCCTATCGAAGAAACCATGGAGGCATTACATGATGTTATAAAAGCGGGTAAAGCTAGATATATTGGTGCTTCTGCAATGTACGCATGGCAGTTCCTCAAGGCATTGAATGTGGCAGAGAAATACGGGTGGACCCGGTTTGTATCGATGCAAAATCATCTTAATCTTATCTACCGTGAAGAGGAACGGGAGATGTTGCCGCTCTGTAAGGAGGAAAAAATTGGGGTAACTCCATATAGCCCGCTTGCTTCAGGCAGATTAACACGCGATTGGTCAGAACATACGCTTCGATCTGAAACCGACAGTGTACAGAAATCAAAATACGATGCAACTGCAAGCACTGACCGTATCATTGTAGATCGGGTCGCCGAACTGGCGGAAAAACACGGTGTTCTTCGTTCACAAATTGCAATTGCTTGGTTGCTGCAAAAAGAAACGATAACCTCACCCATTATAGGGGCGACGAAAATATCCCATCTTGAAGATGCCGTTGGCGCATTATCGATTAAATTAACCCCCGAAGAAGTTGCTTATTTAGAAGAACCGTATGTACCGCATCCAGTAGTTGGAGCACTATAGATTTCTTTGATGCAACAAGTCCAGCGGTATGATGTCAAGCTGTTGATTTAATCGAACTGGAAATTTCCCGTGCCTGTTGAGCGCGGAGTCACGAAAAAAGGGCGCATCAAACCAAACCCAGCCAAAAACCATGTCAGATACCAGATTTTTACTGGGAATTCGTGAAGGACTAAGGCAAAGGAGGCGTTAATCCTTGGCGCTATTCACCTTCCTTCGAGGCGTGTAGAGTTGGCCGCTGCGTAGCAGCACATCGACCANACGCACGAGTTTTCTTGCCGTTAAGACGAGGGCGCGTTTGTGTTGATTCTTGGGCACTTCGTGATACTTCTTCCGGTAATATTCACCGAATTCTTCATCGCGCATCCTAACCGAGTTGGCAGCTTCAAC
>NZ_JADQ01000072.1:0-18584 GCF_000518465.1 Paenibacillus sp. J14
TGCACAGACGCTTAAATATTTCGATCAAATCTCTCCTCACTTGATTATAGATCTCTTTCCGTCTATACTTCGGGGTGAACACGATATGGTATTTGCACATCCACTTCGTGTGAGCTAAACTATAGCTCTTGTTTGCCATCTAAGACCATTCCTTTCTTTTATTGAGCCTGAACATCTCAATTTTATGGGAATGGTCTAGTTGGTCAAACCTTCGTTCCTCCACCCGCATAGCGGGTGGTTTTTTGTTTCGCACGCTTCGCGAGCTCAACTGGCTAAAGCCATAACAAAAAAAAGCCGCTTCCTAAGCGGCTTTCTCATCGAACGAGATGGACGGTTAAATCCCCCGATCTTTGAACAAAGCGGCGATCGAACCGCCCTCTAGAATAAACTGCGTCGCCCGAGCCAACATCGGCGCTACAGAGAGCACCTGCACATGGGGCGAATGCAGCTCCGGCTGCGCAATCGAATCCGTAACGACCACTTGCCGGATATTGGGATGCTTCAGCTTCTCCAGGGCATTGTCTGAGAAGAGCCCGTGCGTTGCGCACACATAGGCGTCCGCCGCCCCCCGTTCCTTCAACCCTTCGACAACGTTTACAATTGTGGAGCCCGTGTCGATCAAATCCTCGATGATGATTGGCGTATGCCCGGACACATCACCGATCACATGCGTGATCACCGACTGGTTGTGTGCGGGACGCTTCTTGATCATGATTGCAAACGGCGAATCCAGCCCGTTGGCCAGCTTCTCCGCCATCGAGGCCCGTCCCGCATCCGGCGAGACGATCACGGGATTCGGAATTTGCTGAGCCCGCAGGTAATCCGTCATCAAGTCTAACGCGGTCAAATGATCGACCGGAATGTTGAAGAAGCCCTGAATTGCCGGCGCGTGCAAATCGATCGTCACGACCCGACTCGCCCCCGCCGTCGTCAGCACATCAGCGAGCAGCTTGGCAGAGATCGGTTCCCGCGGCGCCGATTTACGCTCCTGCCGGGCGTAGCCGTAATAGGGCATGATGACGTTCACCGTGCGAGCGGAAGCCCGCTTGGCCGCATCGATCATCACCAGGAGCTCGACGAACAACTCATTGATCGGATGGGATAGCGACTGTACGAGAAACACATCATAATTACGGATACTTTCCTCATAATGCACATAAATTTCTCCGCTCTTGAAGCGCGACAATTTCACCTTTCCGGGTTCGATCCCAAGCCGACTGCAGATATCCGATACCAGCTTCGGATTGGACGAACCGGAAAACATGCGCATTTTGGCTTCCATAACATCCTCCCGAATCCTTGATTTATGACATTTCAGACTTGGACATTCCTACACGATTATCGTACATGGATTCAACCTGGTCGTCCAGCATTTTCCAGATAGCGGCTCTGGAGCTCTTATTTCCCTGCTTCCAAAGGAATCATCGTTCGCTTGCGGCCCTCGAAAGTTGCCAACTCCCGCACTCCCAGTTTATACAGCAGTGCTCGCGCTTGATCCAAATGTTCGCTTAGCTTCTGGGGATCATGGGCATCCGACCCTACGGTCAGCGGAATCCCTATCTCGATAGCCGCCTGCAAGATCCGCTCGCTGGGAAACATCTCCGCGCAAGGCTTGGATAGCCCCGAAGCATTGAGCTCGATGGCGATTCCGGCTTCCTTCACGGCAGCCAAGGCCCGCCGCTCCAGCGCAATCGTCTCTTGCTCCAGCTCCGGCCCAGGCTTGTACCCAAACCGCTTGATCACGTCGAGATGGCCAAGGAAATCATACAACCCGGTTTGCGCGGCTTTGGTCACCGCATCATAGTATTGCGTATATACCGCGAATACATCCTTTTCTTCCCAGTTGTGAACCTGGCGAAAATCCGATACATCCCATTCCCCGAGAAAATGCACCGACCCGATCACATAATCCCACGGATAGCCCGTGATGATCTGTTCGATCTTTTCCTCCCAGCCTTCGATATAGTCGCCCTCCAGGCCGACGCGTACGTCGATCTGCCCGCGGTATTTGTCCTTCAAACGAAAAGCTTCCTCCACGTACCGCGGCAACTCCTCCATCGGCATCGCCATTTCCGGATAATAGGCAGCCGGATCCACATGCAGCAACGGCATATGGTCAGAGACACCGAGCTGGGACAATCCGATCTCGATTCCCCGGCGGATATAATCCTCCAGCGTGCCAACGGCATGCCCGCAGCGTTCATGATGGGTATGGTAGTCGATCAACATTTGTTCCCACCTCCGCTTTAGTCACGCCGCGGCCGTTCATGACGACGCTCCAGCTCCTGCATAATTTCATCCAGCGGCAAATTGCGCTCGCGCAGCAGCACCAGCAGATGGTAGATCAGGTCGCTGACTTCATAACGCAGCTCATCGTTGTCTCCGTTTTTAGCGGCAATGATCGATTCTGCGGTCTCTTCGCCAACCTTCTTGAGAATTTTATCGAGCCCCTTATCAAATAAATACGTGGTATACGCCCCTTCCGGACGCTCCGTGTAACGCTCGGCAATCAACTGCTCCAGCTCAGCCAGCACCTTGAACCGCTCTTCGGTACTTCCCGATCCCGTGGAGGTTGCAGCAACCTCAGCAGCAGCAGCCGTCCGATAGAAGCAAGTAGACTCTCCAGTGTGGCAAGCCGGTCCGTTCGCGATAACCTCGACCAGCAGCGTGTCGCCGTCACAATCATATTTCAAGGCCGTGATCTGCTGCGTGTTGCCGGAGGTCGCCCCTTTGTTCCATAGCTCCGCACGCGACCGGCTCCAGAACCAGGTCTGGCCGGTTTCTACCGATTTACGCAGCGACTCGCGATTCATGTAAGCCAGCATCAGCACTTCCTTGCTGCGCGCATCCTGGACAATGGCCGGCACAAGACCGGCTGCGTCCCACTTCACCGTCTGCTCCAACGCTTCAATCGAAAGCGATAGCTGCAAAGCCTGTTGATTTCCTGCGGTCATCGTATCTCCACCCCTTTAGCTTTTAACTCCTGTTTTAAATCCGGTATGGCAATTTCTTTATAGTGAAAAATCGTCGCCGCCAACGCCGCATCCGCATGTCCTTCGGTAAATACCTCGTAGAAATCTTCCGTCTTCCCTGCTCCGCCCGAGGCGATAACCGGAATCCCTACCGCCCGGCTGACTGCGCTGGTCAGAGGCAGATCAAATCCGTCCTTGGTGCCGTCGGCGTCCATGCTCGTCAGCAGAATTTCCCCGGCGCCTCGTTTCTCGGCTTCCCGCACCCATTCCAGCGCCCGGATGCCCGTTGGTTTGCGTCCTCCGTGGGTGTACACTTCCCATTCGCCCCACTCGGCGTTATATTTGGCATCTACAGCCACAACGATGCATTGGGAGCCAAAACGGCGTGCACCGTCCGAGATCAGATCTGGATTGATAACCGCCGCCGTATTAATGCCAATCTTATCGGCCCCGGCCCGGAGCAGACGCTTCATATCCTCCACCTGGGAGATCCCGCCGCCTACTGTAAACGGGATAGCGATTTCCCCGGCCGTCTGCTTCACCACCTCGATCATGGTCGCCCGGCCTTCGTGGGATGCGGAAATGTCCAGAAAGACAAGCTCATCCGCCCCCTCGCGATCATATAATGCGGCCAGCTCCACCGGATCACCGGCGTCACGCAGGTTCACAAAATTCACGCCTTTGACGACCCGCCCGTCCTTTACGTCCAGACAGGGAATAATTCGCTTTGCGAGCATGATGGTTCGACTTCCTTTCCGTAATTCGTCTATTCGTCGATTTCAAGATCATCGATTCAAAGCTTCAATTGCCCCGATCGCCTGAGCCAGATCGATATTCCCCGTGTACAGCGCCTTACCAACGATAGCTCCGCCGACACCTTGATCTCGGTGGGCAGCGAGGCGCAGCAAATCGTCCTGCACCGTGACGCCGCCGGAGGCAATTACCGTCTTGCCAGAGGCCTGAGCCAGCGACAAAATCGCCTCCACATTCGGCCCTTGCATCATCCCGTCGCGGGAGATATCGGTGAAAATAAACGTCTCCGCCCCTTTGGCCGCGAGCTCCTTCGCCAACACTTCTGCCTGAACCTCGGAGGTTTCCAGCCAACCGCGAGTTGCGACGAAGCCGTTCCGGGCATCAATGCCGATGGCGACTTGATCGCCATAGGTGCCCAGCACCGCCTCCGTGAACGCCCGGTCCTCAATCGCTGCCGTCCCGAGAATGACCCGGCTCACCCCCAGCGACAACAGGCGCTTTACGTCGTCCAGCGTGCGCAGGCCGCCGCCGACCTGTACTGGCACCTGTACGGTGCGAGCGATCTCGCCGATCAGCTCATCGTTAACCGGATGCCCCGCCTTCGCCCCATCTAAATCGACCAAATGGATAAACGACCCGCCTTGGGCTTCCCAAGAACGGGCCACCTCAACCGGGTTCGCGTTATACACCGTTTCACGATCATAATCGCCCTGGACCAATCGCACACATTTTCCGCCGCGAATGTCGATCGCCGGATAAATAATAAAAGATGACATATGTTCGTACCTCCCGCCGTTCATGGTTAGAATGAATATTTAAAATTCCGCACTTCCCTTAGGTTTAAAGATCCATGTGGCTCCCGTTCTGAAATAGCGGTAATTTATGGTGTTATTTCAACGCAAATCTGCCTCTCCATGAGACTAACGGTATTTCTTGGCGCTATTTCAGCCAAAATCCTTGGATTCAAGCAACCGGACCTCAGATAACGCCACTTTTTACCGCTAATTCTCCACAGAGCCTATCTACCTGCCAAAATAAGGCCATAAATTACCGCTACCTTCTCTATACGCAGCCACGTTAGCAGCTGGCAGCAGGGGCGCATCGTGTAGCATCGTGTGCTTCGTGTGCACCCCACTCCCCTTCGCACCCAGCGCCTCAAGCTTCAGGACGTCCCTTGCCCGCGAGTGCTCCAAGCGCGCGCCGAGAGCTTCAAATGCGTCTAGCTGGCGCTTACTTGCATCCTTCGCGCCCAACCCCCTAGACACTTCAGGCGTCCCTTGCTGCAAGTGCCCTAAGCGCGCCGAGGACTTCAACTGCGTCTAACTGACGATTACCTGCAGCGTGCGCGTCGATCTCGCGGCATTATCCCTGCCGCCCCACCAGCGTCAGGAAATTGCGCAGCAACGCCATGCCGAGCTCGCCGCTCTTCTCGGGATGGAACTGCATCCCGAAGACGTTACCGCGGCCGACGATGGCGGTCACCGGATGGCCGTAGTCGGTCACGGCCAGCACATCCCCCGGCTGCTCCGCCAACACGTGATAAGAATGGACGAAGTATACATGTCCCTCTTCCAGCCCGGCGAGCAGCGGATTCTCCGGCTGCAGGAACGACAGCCGGTTCCAGCCCATATGCGGCACCTTGTACCCCTCGGTGCCCGCAAACCGCACCGCGCGGCCCGGCAGCAAGCCCAGCCCCTCGTTGAGCCCATGCTCTTCGCTCTCACCGAAGAGCAGCTGCATCCCGAGGCAGATGCCGAGCAGCGGTGTTCCCCCAGCGGCTGCCTGCCGCACCACGGCGTCCAAGCCCGACGCGCGCAGATGCTTCATCGCGTCACCAAAAGCTCCGACGCCCGGCAACAGCACGCCGTCCGCCGCCAGAATCTGCGCCTCGTCTCCGGTAATCGTACCCTCGTAGCCGAGGCGCTCCACCGCCTTGCTCACGCTGTGCAGGTTGCCCATCCCGTAATCGACGATGGCAATCTTCATCGGCTACAGCACTCCCTTCGTCGACGGCACCCCGTTGACGCGCGGATCAATGCTCGTCGCCTCATCCAGCGCCCGTCCCAGCGCTTTGAACACCGCTTCGATCATGTGGTGCGTGTTCTGGCCATAATGCACGATCACATGCAGCGTAATCCGTGCCTCCAACGCCAACTTCCATAGAAACTCATGAACGAGCTGCACGTCGAAGCTGCCCACGCGGTCCGAAGGATACTCCGCACGGTATTCGAAATGCGGACGGTTGCTGACGTCAATTACCACTTGGGCCAACGCCTCATCCATCGGAATAAACACGCTGGAATAACGTTTGATCCCTTTTTTATCGCCCAGCGCCTCCCGAATCACCTGCCCCAGACAAATGCCGATATCCTCCACCGTATGATGATCATCGATTTCGATATCGCCGCGCGCCTGGACCGAGAGATCAAAATGTCCGTGCTTCGTGAACAAATCCAGCATATGGTTCAAAAAAGGCACGTCCGTCTCCAACTGCGCGTTCCCGCTCCCGTCCACCGCAAAGGTCAGTTGAATATCTGTTTCATTCGTTGTGCGGCTGATGCTCGCTTGGCGTGGCGCCGTTCCCCCGTTACTGTTGGCCATCTTCGTTCCCCGCCTTTCCTTCTTGCTGCAACCGGATTTCGATCGCCCGGGCATGGCCTTCCAGCCCTTCCCGCCGCGCCAGCTCCATAATGGTAGCCCCGTTCTCCAGCAGCGCTTCCTTGCTATAGTAAATCAAACTGGATTTCTTAATAAAATCGTCCACGTCTACCGGTGACGAGAATCGCGCCGTACCGTTGGTCGGAATGATATGGTTCGGCCCGGCAAAATAATCCCCCACCGGCTCCGAGCTGTACGGTCCGAGGAAAATTGCCCCGGCATTTTCCACCCGGCCCAGATAGCCCATCGGATTGTCCACGATCAGCTCAAAATGCTCCGGCGCCAGCTGATTAATCACGTCGATCCCCGCTTCGATCGAATCGACGAGGATGATCGCACCGTAGCGCTCGATCGAAGCTCCGGCGATCGCCTTGCGCGGCAGCGCGGCAAGCTGCCGCTCCACCTCGGCTTGGCACGCCTTCGCAAACGCCTCCGACGGCGTCACGAGGATCGCCGACGCCATCTCATCGTGCTCGGCCTGGGACAGCAGATCCGCCGCCACATAGGCGGGATCGGCGCTGTCATCGGCCAGCACGGCGATTTCACTAGGACCGGCGATACTGTCGATATCGACGACACCGTACACTTCGCGTTTGGCAAGCGCGACGTAAATGTTCCCCGGCCCGCAAATCTTATCCACGGGCCGGATCGTGTCCGTGCCATAAGCGAGCGCCGCAATCGCTTGGGCCCCGCCGACCCGATAGATCTCGTGCACGCCGGCTTCGGCCGCCGCCACGAGAATGTACGGGTCGATCCCCGCTTTGCCGCCCGTCGCCGGCGGCGTCACCATCACGATCTCCGGCACGCCGGCCACCTGTGCCGGAATCACGTTCATGAGCACGGAAGACGGATAAGCCGCCTTCCCGCCAGGAACATACACGCCAACCCGCTTTAACGGACGGATGATTTGTCCCAGTAAGCTCCCATCCGACTGCAAGTCCATCCAGGAATTGCGCTTCTGCCGGGCATGGAAAGCCCGGATGTTCTGGGCTGCCCCCCGGATCGCTGTCACAAACGACGGCTCCACAGCCGCATATGCCGCCTCCAGCTCCTCCTTCGTCACGCGCAGCCCGGACGTCTCCAGCTTCATACCGTCAAATTGCTCCGTGTACCGAAGCAAGGCCGCGTCCCCTTCCGCTTTGACCGCTTGGACGATCGCTTTAACCGCTTCGTTTTGCTCCGGCGAGCCATATTCCACTTCCCGCCGCAAATCAAAATCCTGTGCCGATACCAGTTTCATCATCCGGCATCCCCCTGCTTTCTTCATCCTTATAAGTTCTTGTGTCTGCCCTTGGCCCGTCCCAAGCTCAAGCCTGCGAGACTTCATCCCGCTGAATCACTTTGCTCAGCGCATCACACACGGCCTGAATCTCGGCGTTTTTCATCCGATAGCTGACTCGGTTCGCCACCAAACGGCTGGTGATGTCAAAGATCTTCTCCAGCTCAACTAATCCGTTCTCCTTCAACGTCTGCCCGGTCTCCACCATATCCACGATTCGGTCCGCCAAACCGATGAGCGGTGCCAGCTCAATCGAGCCGTTCAGCTTAATGACCTCAACCTGCTGTCCGTGCTCGCGGAAGAACTGCGACGCCACGTTCGGATACTTCGTAGCCACCCGTTGCTGAATCCCCGGCTTCCAATCGGGCAGCGCAATCACCGACATGCGGCAACGCGCGATGCCAAGGTCAAGCAGCTCGTAGACATCCCGATTTTCCTCCATCAGCACGTCTTTACCAACGATCCCGATATCGGCCACGCCGTATTCCACGTACGTTGGCACATCGACCGGCTTCGCAAGAATGAACTCCATGCCGATGTCCGGCAGCGGAATGACCAGCTTGCGCGTTTCATCTACATCATCTGGAATCTCGATACCCGCCTCACGGAACAAGGCGGATGCTTTTTTATAAATACGCCCCTTAGGCATTGCGACTTTAATAATTTGATTCAATGGATTGTGCCCTCCTTCTCAGGCAGCTGCCTTCACTCAAAAGCTGACGAACGTCAGGATATCGCCGTATGTTGGTCCCAGCGGTCCCGCCTTCCGCGTCGACTCCGGGGCGCTGAGCAGATCTTCCGGCCCCTCTGCACGGCGCATCAGTACGCTGCGGCCTTCACTGCGCAACCGCTCCGCTTCGGCGAACGCCCGCTTCCGGTTCGGCGCGTCATACTGCAGCACCACCGGCAGCTCCGGTTCCGTCTCCAGCCCGCCAACTCCGTCGAGAATTCGGTTCGTCTTGAGCGAGAATCCGGTAGCTGGTGCCGGCCGTCCGAACTGCTGCAGCAGATTGTCATACCGACCGCCGCTGCACACCGGGAACCCCAGCTCTGCAGCATAGCCCTCAAACGTCATCCCCGTATAATAGGAGAAATCTCCGATCATCGTCAGATCGATCATCACATGTTCGGCTACGCCAAAGTCCTCCAAAGCATCCCACACCTGACTCAGATGCTGAACTGAGGCTTGGGCTAGCGGATTGGCACTCAGCTCCAGCGCTTGGCCGCAAATTTCTTTACCGCCGCGCAGACGGAGAATCCCTTCCAGCTCATCACGCTGCTCCTGCGAGAGAGATAACTGGGAGAGTGTCTCCCGATAGCCTACAAAATCGCGATGCAACAGCCCGGCCTTTAACGCCTCCTGAATATCCTCCCGGCCCGGGACCGCATCCTCCAGCAGACCATTCAGGAAGCCAACATGCCCAACCGCGATCTTAAATGACTTCACGCCCGCTGCCTGCAACGAGGCTACGGCCAGCGCAATCACCTCAGCGTCCGCATCCGGGGAATCATCGCCAACCAATTCGACTCCCGTTTGATAAAACTCCGCTTCCCTTCCTGCTTCTTCCTCAATCGCCCGGAAGACGTTGGCGTGATATGACAAGCGAAGCGGCAACGGCTCTTCCTTCAACAAAGAAGCGACGACCCGCGCGATGGGCGCCGTCATATCGGAACGGAGCACCATCGTGGTCCCCCGGTTATTTAACAATTTAAACAGCTTCTGATCCGACGTCGAGCTGGCTACGCCCACGGTATCGTAATATTCCATTGTAGGCGTCATAATTTGCCGGTATCCCCAGCCGGCCATGCAATCCAGCACACGCCGTTCGATCGCCCGCAGCTTATCCACGGCAAAAGGCAGATAATCGCGGACACCCGCCGGTTTTTCAAAGCCTTTTGGTTTCGACAAGTGTTTCACCTCACCGTTTTTCTCTCTTATATAAAATTTCTTTATTATATTAAAGTACTACCATACTACCAAATTAAAGAGTAGCCCAATTTTATCATAATTTCTTTTCGACCGTCAATTGCTTCTCTCCGGTTCCTACGTCTCAAATTAACCTGCCCTACAGTATTCCCCAAGCATGAGCCAAAACCCTTGCGACTTCCCACTCCATGCAAAAAAACCGGCCGGGTATGCCCGAACCGGTTCAACTGATCGAAGTTACGTATTTGCACCAACAGATGGTCTTTGCCCGCTTTCCTGCCGTTCGGACGGTTTATTTTTGCGCAAGGAAGCCGGTACACTCCCCAGAAACCATGCGGCAAACGGCAGCCGCCGGAAACTAAGCTGCACAAACCCCCATGAAAGGAATAGCGCTGCGAGGGAACCCACAATGATGTAAACCAGGTAGCCGTAAGAAGCCCCCGGCAGCCGTTGTTCATTCCAGAAGAGCCGGTACGCGAACAACACGACAGGATGGAACAGATAGATCCCGAAGGAGAGCTCCCCCACCCGAGTCAGCGACCGAACCCAGAAGGCGGAGCCTCTTCGCTGAATGGAGAATGACAGTTTGAGCAGCACTAACGCCGAGAACATCGTGTGAACGTTCCATAACAATTCAAACCATAGGGTGTTGGGCGAAGCATAACCTTGGCGGTATACATACCAGATCTGGACATGAACGAAGGCAACAACCAGCCATCCGATCCACAACGCGGCAGTCCATCCTTTGTGGGATTGGGGCATTTGCTTCCAGTCCGTTTTCAGCCAACTCTTCAATTTGCTGAAGTAAATCGCCAGCACTGCCCCCAACATGTAATACCCCATATAGCTCAGTGCGTAGCTCCCTTTATTCGGCAGATGTAGCTGGTATTTGTTCCAGAATACGAAGCCCCACTGCAGCGCCAGACCCAAAGGCAAAATGAGCGCAATCAAGAAGCGGTGATTTCGGAAGGACTGGAATAACCACAAGAAGAGCGGGAACAACAGGTAGAACTGTATGCTGATAAATACGAAGTAGAGGTGGGTATACGCTGTACCCGTCAGGAGCGCATTCCCTAACGACTTCAATTCATACAGCTTGGAATTATTGACAAAATCGTTGCGGTAAAGCGCAATCAACATGAAATAACAACAGGAGACCAGGAGATAGGGCAAGATGATATAGGTCAAGCGCTTCTTGTAGAATTTGCTTACCAGCTTGCGGCTAATCGGCTGATCGTAATAATTGTAAAAAAGGACGAAACTGCTTAGCAGGATAAACGACGGGGTACCGATTTTAAAGAAAATGTTCATCCAATTATAAAAGTAGTAGACCGGTGAATTCAGCGCTTGTTCTGCCGCCGCGAACGATGAAGCGTGCACCTGGATGACGCTGAAGATCGCTAACGCCCGAAAGATGTCCAACTGCGGCAAACGTTCCTTGACCACCTTGCTCACTCAACCAACTCCTGTTCATAATTAAAAGAAGCCTGATTTACGTACTAGACATCTAAACTTTACAAATGTTTCTAGTTCACTCTCTCCACTATACCAGAATTTGAATATGCATAAAACCGTTCAAGATCAAACTCAAATAAAACACACAAAAGCGGTCCCACCCGGCAAATTCCCTGGTTCAAGGACCGCTTTTATTTCTAACGCTTATCACAAACCTTATTGCAGTTAAAATCAACGTATTACGATTCTAACGCTTACCACAATGCTTATTGCTCCATTCTGCTGACGAATTCAGGTATTTTTCTCGAAATAGCGTGTCTCAGCGTCGTTAGAAATTTCAAAGCACCAAAATCAGCAAAATAGCGTTCCTGGTCAGCGTTAGCGCGCCCGCAGAGGCGGGCTGAGCCAATTCGGACTCCGGATGATGACATAGGACACGCCCACAATCTAGGGATTCTTCCGCTCCAGCACCCGCAGCGGGTTCCCGCCAACAAACGTGCCCGGAGCCACGTCCTTATGTACCACTGATCCGGCGGCGACGACTGCACCGTCTCCGATGGTCACACCCGGGAGGATTGTGCTGTTCGCACCAATCATCACCTCATCGCCGATCCGCACCTCACCCAGGCGGTATTCCTTGATCAAATACTCGTGGGCGAGAATCGTCGTGTTGTACCCGATCACCGAATTGCGTCCCACCGTAATCAGCTCCGGGAAAAACACATCCACCATCACCATCAACCCAAACGCGGTGTGCTCGCCCACCTTCATGCCGAGAACCCGACGGTAAATGGCGTTCTTCAGCGATAATATCGGGCAATACCGGGCGATTTGGATAAAAATAAAGTTCCGGACGCCCTTCCAAGGGCTTACCGTCCGGTACAGCTGCCAGAGTGCGTTGGGTCCTTCAACCGGATAACGCCTCACTCGTCTCACGATCTCACCGGCTCCAAACCTAGGATTCCATAGAGATCTCGCATCTCTTGCAGGATGTAATCCGGATGATACTGGCGCAGTACCGCCTCGCCTTTCAACGACCAAGCTACACCGGCTGCCTTCACACCCGCTGCCTTCGCACATTGCAGATCGGCGGCACTATCGCCCACCATCAACGTGTGTGCCGGATCAGCGCCCAGTTCGCGCAACGCCGTCAGAATCGGCTCAGGATGCGGCTTGGGATGCTTCACATCCTCCACCGTCACGATCGATTTCATGTACGGCTTTAACCCGAACATGTTTAAGGCGAGCATCGTGGTCTCCTTAATCTTCGTCGTGACAATCCCCATTGTGATCCCCCGTTCGTGCAAATCGGAGATCACTTCTTTGACCTGGGGAAATTCACGGATCAGTTCATCGTGGCGTTCCCGGTTGTATTTTCGGTAATCTGCCACCAGATCCGCTACCTCTTCACGGCCCGAGAACACTTGCAACTGGTGCTCTAACGTTTGCCCCATATGCGGGATGATTTCTTCTCTCGTGCGCGGCTGGAAGCCATGCTTATCAATGACGTGCAAAAAGGTTGTAATGATCAGTTCATTGGTATCGATAATCGTTCCATCAAGATCAAATAACACGGTGTTTATCATGTGGCTGCTACTCCTTCTTGTCTTCCGGCGCTTCCGCCAACTCCTCCACGGTCGTTTCCTCCGTCTTAGACAGCTTCGCTTGCTCAGATTCAGCCGCTCCACCCATTACCGGCAAAGCATCCGCTGCGGCGACTTTCGTAGATGTAATAGGATCACTGTAATACGGCAGGTCACGAACGGTACTGCGACGTACGATAATGAAGATGATCGCCGCAACCACAATGCCCAAGGCAAGCAGCTGGGAAATGCGAACGTTGCCGTAAGAAGGCGCCAGATACCCTTGTTCGAATCCAAGCCAGGTCATTGGCGTCCAGAGCCCATTCACGAACGACGCTAGCCAGGATGCTCCCTGGAACGCTAAGCTGTCCGTCCGCAACGCTTCAATGAAGAATCGTCCGATCGAATACCAGATGAAATACGAGGCGAACAATTCCCCTGCGCGCAAAAATTTCTGTCTCCGCAAAATCATTAGTAAGATCAAGCCCACCAGGTTCCACAACGATTCATACAGAAACGTCGGGTGATGGAATGTCCCCTGCACGTTCATTTGATTCACAATAAATGAAGGTAAATGCAAGTTGTCGCGAAGGAAGCTCTCCGTTGTTGGTCCGCCATAAGCTTCCTGGTTCACGAAGTTCCCCCAGCGCCCAATCATCTGCCCCACAATCAGGGAAGGCGCACAAATATCAGCGATCCGCCAGAAGTTATAGCCGCGACGCCGAACAAAGATCACCGCGCAGATGATCGCGCCGATCAGCGCCCCATAAATGGCGATACCGCCGTTCCAGATTTTAAATACATCCCAGAAGTTATCCTTGTAATCGTCCCACATAAACGCGACGTAATAAATCCGCGCGGCGACAATCGCCGACGGTACGCCCAATAACAGCAAGTCCATAAAAAATTCCTGAGGGATGCGGAACCGCTTCCCTTCCCAAACGGCTAACAGAAGGCCGACCAAAGCCGCGCAGCCCAGAATCAGGCCATACCAGTGTACTTTCAAGCCCCCGATGGAAAAAGCGATCGGGTCTAATAACAAAGTGCCCATCGTTCACGCTCCTACTCCAAATCGTCGATATCTTCTGAAATCGTTTCGGTCAGTTTTGTCGTAAACTGCAGCGCAGCGTTGTACCCCATTCGCTTCAAACGGAAGTTCATCGCGGCTACCTCGATAATGACGGCCAAGTTCCGTCCAGGACGCACCGGGATCGTCACCAGAGGGACATCGGTATCGATAATCCGCGTCGTCTCTTCATCCAGACCTAATCGGTCATACTGCTTCTCTTGTTGCCAAGCTTCCAATCTGACAACCAGCGAAATTCGCTTGTTGTTGCGGATGGCCCCGGCACCAAACAACGTCATGACGTTGATGATCCCCACGCCGCGGATCTCAAGTAGGTGGCGAATGAGTTCAGGTGCTGTACCGTGTAATTGGTTATCCGACGTTTGCCGAATTTCTACCGCATCGTCCGCAATCAGACGGTGTCCGCGCTTCACCAGTTCGAGGGCCGTTTCACTCTTCCCGATACCGCTGCTGCCGGTAATTAGCATCCCCACGCCATAGACGTCAACGAGAACCCCGTGAATCGTCGCGGTTGGCGCCAGCTTCCGTTCCAGGAAGCTGGTGATCCGGCTCGACAGGATTGTCGTCGCCATGCTGCTGCGAAGGACTGGGATTTGCTTCTCTGAACTGATCTCAATCAGTTCCTCAGGTACCTTCCAAGAGCGGGTAACGATGATACAAGGCGTCTCATCGCTGCTGCATAACCGCTCCATGCGATCTTTCCGTTCCTTCTCCGGTAGCATCTCGAAGAAGGCCAGCTCGGTTTTCCCCAGAATCTGAACGCGCTCCGGCGGATGGTATTCAAAATACCCGGCCATCTCCAAGCCCGGACGATATAAATCGTCGACCGTGATCGCACGTTTTAACCCTTGCTCTCCGGAAACCACCTCGAGCCCGAATTGGTTCACTAATTCGGATACTTTCACTTTTTTAGCCATGGTGCTCTTCCTTTCCCCTGCCGGCATTCAACATGAGGGTGCTCGTCAACTAACGAGCTCCGGCTCCGATATCAGCTGCCTGAATTAAGGCATTAATTCATCTTGGTTCGAGATCACTCAATGTATTCATCGTATAGGAAATTGTCACGTAAATCAATCATTGGGCCGTGAGCCGCCTAGGAATCGCCCTACTGCAGCTTTTTTGCCCCTGCCTAACAAAAAAAACCGCCCCGAAGGGCGGTTTCTTCATCGCGTAACAAATTAGCTGAAGAACACGTTGCGTTCTGTTTCTTTGTCGAAGATATGAATTTTGTTCATATCGATCGCCAGTTTAACGTTGTCGCCTTCACGTGTATTGGAACGGCCGTCTACACGAGCGATCAGGCCGTCGCTGCCTGCACCGTTCAGGTACAATTGCATTTCGTGACCCAGGTTTTCCGTCAGATACACGTTAGCAGTAAAGGTCGTTTGCGGCGAAGCTTCCAGGAATACTGGCTCTTCATGGATGTCCTCAGGACGAATACCCATGATAACGTCTTTACCGATGTAGCCTTTATCTCTCAGGATTGTTGCTTTACCTTGAGGCACAACAACATCCATGTTGGTAGCTCTGAAACGAACGGTGCCTGCTTCTTCCACCAAAGTACCGTTCACGAAGTTCATCGTAGGCGAACCGATAAAGCCAGCTACGAAGATGTTGCCTGGTTGGTTGTACAGCTCTTCTGGAGAAGCAGCTTGTTGGATGATACCGTCATGCATAACAACGATCCGGTCACCCATCGTCATAGCTTCGATTTGGTCATGTGTTACGTAGATGCAAGTCGTTTCCAGACGTTTAACCAGCTTCGTGATTTCCGCGCGCATTTGACCGCGCAGTTTAGCATCCAAGTTGGAAAGCGGTTCGTCCATCAGGAACACTTGAGGATCGCGGACAATGGCGCGGCCCAAGGCAACCCGTTGACGTTGACCACCGGAAAGAGCTTTCGGTTTGCGATCGAGCAAATGCTCGATGTCGAGAATTTTAGCTGCTTCGCGAACGCGACGGTCGATTTCATCTTTCTTCACTTTACGCAGTTTCAAACCGAACGCCATGTTTTGATATACGTTCATGTGCGGATACAGCGCGTAGGATTGGAATACCATCGCGATGTCGCGGTCTTTCGGAGCAACGTCGTTTACGACGCGGTCGCCGATGTACAATTTACCTTCGGTAATTTCCTCCAAACCAGCGATCATCCGAAGCGTTGTGGATTTACCGCAACCGGAAGGTCCTACCAGTACGAGGAATTCCTTATCCTTGATATCGAGGTTGATGTCTTCTACGGTTGCTTTAGCAGCACCCGGGTATTTTTTGTAAATGTGTTCTAAACGTACGCCTGCCATGTCTTCGTCCTCCCATTACTTTAATTTGGTGGTATTAGGGTATTGGTTCTATGCTTTATGAAATCGGATACATTTTATATTTATATATTAGACGATAGGGGGCTGCCCATCCATCCACAAACTGCACAAAAATCTTAAAGCCTTTTCGTCACTTTATACAATAGCAGCTCGAGCTTGACCAAAACTGCGTCATTAAACGTTCTGACATCCAACCCGGTTTCCTGTTTGAATTTATCCATGCGATATAATAACGTGTTCCGGTGAATATATAGCCGTTTCGCGGTCTCACTCACATTGCAGTCCAGGGCAAAAAACGTCTCAAGCGTGGTTCGAATCTCCTCATCCTGCAGCAAATCTGCACGATCCCCAAGCTCCAAAGCAAATTGCCGGCGTTGCTCTTCCGGTATACTGTACACTAACCGCTCCAGCCTTAGTTCCCAAGGAAAATGGATGGGATCTGTTACATTAAACATTCGCCCGAGGGCCAACGTCTGACGCAAAAACAACGTGGCGGACACCAATTCATTCTCAGCAATTAAGGCGCTCCCGACCGTAAGGTGAAATCCTCCAACCCATTCGTTGGTCACCAGCTCGTACAAGCCTTGGCATAAGGCAGCCATCAGGTCGCGTTCCGTTTCCGCCGCCTCTTCGCTCTCCTCCCGCAGGCTCATAAACAACTCTTCACCCAGGAGAATCAACCACGCCTCCTTCAGCGGAGCCAGAACCACTTCGCCCCCGAAGTAGCTCTTCAACAGCTTGTTTAGCTTTGAAAAAGAAATCGCCTGCCCTTGTCCCGAACTTTCCCAACTCAGTAAAAAGGGCAACATCCTCCCCTTGAGCTTCGCCTTCAAGGTCAAGTGATCAGGCAACGGTTGAGTCAGCTCTCCTTGCTCCAAGCGTTCCTCCAGCCACTCCCCCAACTGAATACTGCGCATTTCATCCTCTCGCTTCAAGTTAGAGGAAGGCGTTGCCGGCTCTCGGGCAGCCGTCAGGAGCATTTGAATCAACCGGGCTTCAGAATCCGTTACTTTGGCAACCTCCGATTCAAGTACACGCACGCCTCCTTGATGCTGCTCGACGAACCATATCCATCGCTCATTTACGCGATATGGACCGGATTCCATAGGATTCGCCGCTTTTACAATATCGTTCCAGTCCTTTGTCTCCCATACGCTCTCCGACAGCGATGTACCGATGACGCTCTCCACTTGTTGTTTTAGCAATTTGATCTCCATAGCGTAGCCTTTCTTTCTATGCGTTTTCGAGTTTATTAGACTTATTTTATCATAACTGCCGGAGCAAACCTAAATCCTCGTCCTGCCGAACGCGCAAAAAAGCCGTCAACCCTAAGGTTAACGGCTTTAGATCATGAGCCATGAAGGACTCGAACCTTCGACACCCTGATTAAAAGTCAGGTGCTCTACCAACTGAGCTAATGGCTCATATAAACTGGTGGAGGCTGATGGATTCGAACCACCGAACTCGTAAGAGAACAGATTTACAGTCTGCTGCGTTTGGCCACTTCGCTAAGCCTCCATATGTGTTATGCTACCCAGCTCAGTCCAATCTAATGCTGGAAGCATAAAAGTGGCTCGGGACGGAATCGAACCGCCGACACGAGGATTTTCAGTCCTCTGCTCTACCAACTGAGCTACCGAGCCATACATTACACGGTAAAAACCCAAAAAAATAAAGCGGTGAAGTTGAACACTTTCCCACTTTACGGTGGAAATATTCAAATAAATGGCGGAGCCGACGGGATTCGAACCCGCGGTCTCCTGCGTGACAGGCAGGCATGTTAGGCCTCTACACCACGGCTCCGCAAGAGAATGGTGCCGGCGAGAGGACTTGAACCCCCAACCTACTGATTACAAGTCAGTTGCTCTACCAATTGAGCTACACCGGCACGGTGTAAATTATGATGTTTCAAATAAAGATCATGGTGGAGGCTGAGGGGATCGAACCCCCGACCCTCTGCTTGTAAGGCAGATGCTCTCCCAGCTGAGCTAAGCCTCCGAAATATTATGGTAGCGGCGGAGGGGATCGAACCCCCGACCTCACGGGTATGAACCGTACGCTCTAGCCAGCTGAGCTACGCCGCCACAGTTAAGCTTGTACAAATGGCGGAGAGAGAGGGATTCGAACCCT
This sequence comes from Paenibacillus sp. J14, assembly GCF_000518465.1. NCBI lineage: Bacteria > Bacillati > Bacillota > Bacilli > Caryophanales > Paenibacillaceae > Paenibacillus > Paenibacillus sp. J14. Next base: position 18,163 of record NZ_JADQ01000072.1, read on the forward strand.
CGCACCGCTTACGCAGTCTAACCCCTTAGCAGAGGGTCCCCTTATAGCCACTTGGGTATCTCTCCAAGCCATAAAAATCAAGGTTTAATCCTTGAAAACTGGATACGAAACAAATCTGCATTTTAGTGTGTTTTGGATAAGCCCTCGACCGATTAGTACCTGTCAGCTCCATGCATTGCTGCACTTCCACCTCAGGCCTATCAACCTTGTCGTCTTCAAGGGGTCTTACGAATTGGGAAATCTCATCTTGAGGGGGGCTTCACGCTTAGATGCTTTCAGCGCTTATCCCGTCCGCACTTAGCTACCCAGCTGTGCTCCTGGCGGAACAACTGGTGCACCAGCGGTGCGTCCATCCCGGTCCTCTCGTACTAAGGACAGCTCCTCTCAAATTTCCTACGCCCACGACAGATAGGGACCGAACT
>NZ_JADQ01000073.1:0-18446 GCF_000518465.1 Paenibacillus sp. J14
TCCCAATATGAATGCCTATATCGAATCATTTCATAGCATATTGGAACGCGACTTGTTTAGCAGACGAGAATTTATGACGTTTGAAGAAGCGTTTATCGCACTTGATCAATATATGGACTTTTATAATTATCGAAGAATGCATGGTAGCCTGAAGCATATGGCTCCCATGAAGTTTTCGTTATGGGTCAAAATGCTAGAGGATACCTCAAAGTTCCATAAATCGATGTAAACACACAAGAAAATGAGCTNGACTGCGATAACACAAAACTTGTAGGTCAGGACTCCGGATTTAGGGGGCCTAGCCGCTTTTACATTTCAGACACTGAATAAAGGGGACTTTTCACCAAATGAAATGTACTTTTACAGTTCGGCACGCTCAATCGCGCAATGGCGCATCCTGTAACCTTCGAGGTCACATCCCATCACGCTCATTCAATCCTGCTTCTTCTAACACAACATTACGATGAATGAAAAAGAGGGGACGGGCGTCCCCTCCTGTCACCCTCACCTGCTTATTGGCTTTGAGCGGCAAGGAATGCGTCGATTTGGCTTTGCAGCTCTTGTTGAATCTTATCCAACCCGGCCGCCTTCAACTGTTTGTTCAGGTCCGCTTGCCCTTTCTCCAAGTCTTTGATCAGGCCGTACTCCAGCGGGATCGCATAGCGCAGCATGACGTTGCCTACGTTTGCGACTTCGTTCTTCACCTTGGTGTCGTCAAAGACGAAGGTTTCCAGCGGGAAGTGATAAACTTTAGACTGCCAATCCGCCAGCATTTGGTTGCCTTCTTCCGGATAGGAAGCGTCGGTGCGGTTCAGCAGTGAGTTCCACCCCCATACGGAGTAGCCCGACAGGTTGTAGTTGTTGAAGCTTGGGCCTGGATTGTATTTGTCATCACCCAACGGCTCGTAGTGCTTGCCGGCGATGCCGTACATCGTCAGATCATGGATTTCTTTATCGTTTTGCAGCAGGTCGATTAGCATCAGCGAACGCTCGACGTTTTTAGACGTGGCATGAATCGCCAATCCGTTTTGCGTGGAAATCGCGCCGATTTTTTTCTTATCCGGCGTCAAATCGGCAACGGTGACTTCCATCTCCGGCTTGTCGCGGCGGATTTCGCCAACGTTGCTGGAGATCGTCCCCAGGTTTTGCGCATACGAGGAGGTTTTGCCGGCTTTGATGTCCTGGAACACGTCGTTTTTGTTGCTCACGATGTTCTTCGACCAGCCGTTGTTATCAGCCAAGTCCTTATAATATTTGATCAGTTCGGTAAACTCCGGCGTGTCGTACACGTTGAACACTTTCCCTGCCGGATCGTCCAATTTGTAAGCCAGCGGGAAGTTGTAATCGACCAGATTCCATTCATTTTGTTGTTCCAGCAAAATTTGGTCCAGCTCATGCCATTTCCAGCCGTCAGCTGGCTTTGCGCCGAATGGACTGATGCCTTTCTCGCCCGCTCCGATCGCTTTCAGATAAGCGGCGTAGGTTTCCGGGCTGTTCACCGGTTCCAGATTGTACTTCTTGCGCAGGTCTTCGCGAATCAGAACAACCTTGTCCGTCACTTCCTGGTTGTTGTTGGGCACCATGTACAGCTTGCCGTTCACTTTGGCTTGATCCCAAGAGGCTTGCGGCATTGCTTCCCAGGTCATTGGGGCATAAGTCTGGAGCATTTCCTCCGTCAACTCAAGGAATCCGCCCTTCAGCACCTGGTCATTATAGAACGCCCAGTTCGCGGTGTAAGCGATGTCAAAATCTTCGTTCGCTGCAAATTTCAACGGGTATTTCTGGGTCCAGTCCGCCCAATCCAAAAACTCCGTCTCCACAGTTGCGTTAATTTTCTCTTTCAGCAACTTGTTCAGCTCACCATATACCTCATCATAATCTGTCGGTTTGCTGCCAATCATGAGCAGCTTCAGCGTAACTTCTTGGGACGTATCTACAGCCCCAGTGGTTGCCGGATTGGCCGACGCATTGTTCGAAGCTGCAGCGTTATTTGATGCTGCGTCGTCCGGGGTGTTGGCGCTGCCTGCGTTATTGTTCCCGCCGCCGCAAGCGGACAGTAAAGTCATTAACGCCAGCATCATAGCCACAAGAAACGTTGTTTTCTTCTTCAGTTTCATGACGTTTATTCCCCCTACAAATGATTTGGTATAGAAAAAACTCCTCTATGTGATAACCGGGTTGCCCCGAGGTCACCCTTTCACAGCGCCAATCGTTAGGCCTTGCACAAAATAACGTTGGATGAACGGATACGCGATCATGATTGGTCCGGTGGCTACGATGGTCATCGCCATCTTTAAGCTCTCCGTCGGGATGTCGGAGGAGACGACGGCACCTGCCGCCATCATCGCCTTGCGCATGCCGTCCATGTTGCCAAGCAAACGGTACAAGTAATACTGCAGCGGCATCAGGTCGGAATTGGAGATAAACAAGAGCGCGTTATACCAGTCATTCCAGTACCCCAAGGCGATAAACAGCCCAATCGTGGCCAGCGCCGGCTTCGACAACGGAATCACAAATTGCAAATAAATTTGGAAATCGCCCGCCCCGTCGATTTTGGCCGATTCGATAATCGCCTCCGGGATGCTGCTCATAAATGACTTCATTACGATGATGTAGAAGACGTTCATCAGCATCGGCAGAATTAGGACAAGTAACGTATCCTTCAGATCCAGGTAGTTTACAATCAGCAAGTACCACGGGACAAGCCCGCCGCTGAACAGTGTCGTGAAGAAGAAGAAGAAGGAGAAATGGCTGCGCCATTTGAAATCCTTGCGCGCCAGCACATAGGCCGTCATCGAGGTCAAAAACAACCCGAACAGCGTGCCCAGCAGCGTAACGGAAATCGTCACGCCGTACGCCTTCAACATTTCCTGCGGGTACTTGAACAGGATGCCGTAGGCTTCCAGAGAGAAGGACGTCGGGATCAGCTGGAACCCGTCCTCAATGATCTTGCTCTCGTCCGTCAACGAAGAAGAGAGAACCAGTATGAAAGGAAAAAGACAAAACACCGCCAGCAAAGTCAAAGCCACATATCCGATGATCTGCATCAGCAGACGGTCGGTCGGTTTGGGTTTGGAAGCTGCCGGCTTCGTGACCGGCTGCAGATCGGGAGCCATCGTACTCATCAGCGTTAACCTCCACTCGTTTCATTCTTGTTGACCATCGCGATTGTGTTGACAAACCGCTTAGAACAAAGCGCGGTCCTTATCGTATTTCCGCACAGCATAATTCGCCAGCATAATCGTCGCGAAGCCCAATATCGATTGATAGAATCCCGCTGCGGCGGACATCCCAATCTCGTTCGAAGTTGTGAGCATCCGGAACACGAAGGTGTCGATAACATCCGTTGAGGAGAACAGCAGGCCGTTGTTGCCAACCAGGTTATAGAACATGCCGAAGTCCCCGCGGAAAATATTCCCGATCGCCAGCAGTACCAAAATGATCAGCGTCGGATAAAGGTTCGGAATCGTGATTTTGCGAATTCGTTGAAAGACGTTCGCCCCATCGATCTCAGCGGCTTCATACATCTCCGTATCAATGCTCGTGATCGCCGCCAGGTACATAATCGTTCCGTAACCCAGCGTCTTCCAGGCCGATACGACGACGAGAATCACCGGCCAATAGGCAGCCGTATTGTAGATATCAATCGATTCCAGGCCAATCGCATTCAGAAGCACGTTGATCGTACCATAATCGTAATTGAACAAGTTATATGCAATCGCCCCCACGACAACCCAGGAGATAAAATACGGCAGAAACATCACCGTTTGCGTGATTTTGCGAAACCATTTCCCCGCCACCTCAAACAGCAGGATTGCCGCAAAAATCTGCACCGCGTTGTTTACCACAATAAACGCAATGTTATACAAAGCCGTATTGCGTGTAACCCGCCAGGCGTCCCCGGAGTCGAAGAAAAACCGGAAGTTGTCCAGTCCGTTCCAGGGGCTTCCGAACACTCCGCCGGTGTAGTTGTATTGTTTGAAGGCCAGGACAATCCCCGCCATCGGCACATAGGCGAACAGCAGGAAGAACAGGACGGCCGGCGTCAGCATGAGCAGCAGAACCTTATACTTCTTCACGTCGTTCCAGAATCCGCTTCGCTTCATGTCTCGAACTCCCCTCTTGGTTGTCTCTTTATCTCACAGTATAGAGGGGAGCGGTTTCATTCGGGATTCAGTGAAACAACAAAAACTAATACAAATTCCACGATAATCCAAAAATTCACAAAAAAAAGAACCCCGCCTACCGCTAAATCATGGAGAGACGAGGTCAGAAACCAATGAAAAGGGGGGCTGGCCCCCCCATTGTCGGGTGACCAGTAACAGTGGGTGTGTAGTGTGCAGTGACCAGCGAGACTCGTGCGCCGCATCGTAACGGACCGTAATGACCTTATGGGCTCATTTCCCGGAGATTTCCCATGCTAACGGACTCCAGCACCCTTAAATCGGCCCTATGACAGCAATTTGCTCAAAAATATCCGAAATAAGGTATCCTCTGTCCGTTAAAAAGGAAATGCGAGCACCATCAAGTCAATAACGTCCGTCATGTCCGTTAGCCCAGGCCGCCAAGAACGCAGCGGGGATTACGGCCCCGACCTTATCAGATCTTATGCGTTTTGCGATATTCCCCGGGCGTCATCCCGGTAGCTTGCTTGAATTGCCGGTTGAAATAAATGATATTTCTATAGCCCATCCGTTCAGCGATTTCATAGATCTTCAAGGTAGGATCGGTCAGCAGCTCGCAGATGCGCTTGGTCTTCAGCTCGTTCAAGTAATCGCTGAAATGCCGGCCCGTTTCTTCCTTAAACAAAAAGCCGAGGTAGTTTGGCGTAAAATCGAAGCGGGCCGCGACGTCTTTCAGCGTCATTTTTTGCTCCAGATTGCTCTCGACATAGGCCATAATATCTTGAATCAGCTTGCGTTTCTGCTTCTGCTTCTTGACGTACAACAGCTCGGACAACTCAAAGAAGCGTTTCCGCAGCCAAGACGTAATATCGTGAATCGTCTCGAACTGGAACAGCAGCACCGGCTGGTGCGTATCCCACTTCAACAGCTCATACAGATTTTCATTGATCTCACGCAGATCGGCATGCAGCTGGGTGGTGATACGGATGATGAGATCGTACACATCGTTCTTCTGGGCCAGCGGGGAACCTTGATAAAACAGCTCCAGCAAGCAGTCGTCAATCGTTACGAGATCATAGCTTAGAATTGCCTTTAACATCCGCCGGAGAATCTCGTCCGTTCGTGCACTGGCAAATCGGCTTTCGCCCGGATACACCCGAGCTTCGTGGATCAACCGGTCCTTGCCGACCAGCCACTTGGCGCTAAGCGCCGCTTGCGCCTGGCGGTAGGACGCCCGCAACGCTTCTTCATCCCGTGCGAAGCTGCCTACCCCAACGGTCACGGAGAAGGGGGAAATTCCTCGGACCGCCCGGATCAGCTCCTCCAGCAGCTCCAGGAACGCCGTTTCCGGTACAGAAGCCAGCAGGAGAAACCGCGTCGGTTGGCTGACGATGAACGTGCCCAGCTTCATCTCCGTCGTAAAATGCTGGATAAACGCCATCACCTTCTGAATTTGCTTGCGTCGCTCCTCCTCCGGCAAATCCCCGGTCTTCCATTCCAGATCGTCGATTTCAACGAGGGCTGCTGCGGTTCCTGTTTTAAACAGGGTTTGCAAATATCCGCGAATATGCCCTTCGACCTGCTCCGGGGAGATCTCGTTCAACCAACGCAGCAACAACTCCTCATTCACGAGCGTCAACGCTTCCGTAAACGTGCGATCTTGATCCCGTTCGCGCTCGATGGTCGCGCAGAGCTCACCCAGCATTTTATACAGCTCCTGATCTTCCACAGGCTTCAGCAAATAAGCCGACGCGCTGATCTTGATCGCTTCCTTGGCGTACTCAAAGTCCTCGTGCCCGCTGATAAAAACGATTTTGACACTTGGCTGAATCTCCTTGGCCTTACGGGCGAATTCAATGCCTGACATGATTGGCATGCGGATATCGGACAGAATCAGATCGATTCGCTCCTGCTCCATCGCCTTAAGCGCATTAAAGCCGTTATTGGCGGTTGCCGCCACCTGCAGGTTCATTCCGCTGCCCTGCACTCTGCGGCGCAGCCACTCGAGGTCTACTGCCTCATCGTCGACAAGTAATACGTTAATCTCCATGGCCGTCATTCCTTCTCGTAGGTTTACTTCTTATCTCGAGCATACTTATCGCTCGTTCCGCTGAACATATCGGTTTGCAATGATAATCTATACAAATTCACCGATTTTACAGACTTTCCTCTGAGAGATCACCAAAAATTATTCCATTGCCGGAAGCTCCCCAGAGTTCATCGGAAGCACGATCTGAACCGTTGTGCCTCCGCCGTAGATGCTGGCGATGCGAATGCCGTATTTACCTCCGTAGCGGAGCTTGATCCGCGCATCGACATTCTTCACCCCGTAGCCGCCGGATGGGCTTGGACCAATCAGCAAACGCTGCACCGTCTCCGGCCTCATCCCAATCCCGTTATCGATCACTTTCAACTCCAGGTCATCGCCCCGCCGCTTCCCTTTAATGACGATCGCAATCGATTCGCCAAACCAGGCATGCTTAAACGTATTCTCCACGAACGGCTGCAGGATCAGCTTCATCACTTGTACCTGCAGCAGTTCGGGATCCACGTCGACGTGGACAGAGAAAGCCCCGGCGTATTTGACCCGCTGAATACCCAGATACGTCTCCACCTGCTTCAACTCGTGTTCCAGCGGTGTAAAGACGTTCCCTTGATTCAAGGTCAGCCGATAAAATCGCGACAAGCCCTGCACCATCTCGGTGACCTTGGCGGTCTCGCCGAGATTGGCCAAACTGCTGATTGTCGACAGCGTATTGTATAGAAAATGCGGGTTCATCTGCGCCTGCAACGCCTCCAGCTCCGCTTGCTTCTTCTGGATGCCTTGCACGTACACGCTGTTGATCAGCCCCTGAATATTGGCCGCCATCACGTTAAATGCATCGGCAATATGTACAAACTCATCGTTACCGGAGAAGCGAATCCGCTTCTGGAAGTTCCCCTCCTGAAAGGAACGGACGAGCCAAACGATGCGTTTCATCTTTCGTCCGGACAGCCGAGCCACAATAAACCCAATGAAAGCCATGCAGATAAAACTGATGCCGCACACGGTAAAAATCACCCGCTGCAGCCTGCCTGCATCCTTCGTTAAGTACGCCTTCGGAACCAGCGCCTCAATCACAAAATCGGTGCCGGGAATCGGTTCATGCAGACTCAGATATTTTCCCGGCTGGGCGCCCATTTCCGCATTCCCCCTCTGATAGAGCAAGGCCCCGTCCGACGCGGAATCAATCAGGCGTACCGTAATTCCCTGCTCGACAGGGAACGTGGAGAAGTCGCCAAACAAATCGTCGAGGGAAGCGGTGATGCGGACATATCCGATCACGGTCATGTTCCCGCTATATGAGACCAGGCGGCGGATATGAGAGATGTTCCCCAACCGCTGATCGGTGTCGATCTGCAGCCAGATATTATCCCGTTCGGAATCTTTAAACTGTTGATACCAGGCGCTGTCCTGAATGTCCTCAAACGGCAGAATGTAATAGTCACTGCGGTGAATCGGCTCCTCCAAATTATCGCCCGAAACGATATACAGATCGCTGTTCAGCGTATACAGCATCAGCCGAATATGGTTGCCAAACAGCTTGAGCGGCGCCGTAATTTCCGGAACGATCTCATCCAGCATAACCAGATAAATGTCGTACGGCTCCCCTTTGGTTTGCATCGCTCGTTGAAAGGCGAGATTGCCAAACAGGGTATCCGACATCCGCTGGATCTCGTCCATTTGGTAACGAATGTTATTCCGGGCCTGCTCCATTCCGGTGCGGATATTCGTCTCGGCCATCTCCGTCCGGGATTCCGTCAGCATCGTGTACGACACGTAGCCGATGATCACGTCCGTTAACAGCACGAGCAGCAGGTAAGGAATCAGCATTTTGTAGGTGAAGGGGATATATTTTTTCATGGGATCGCCAAGCTTTCTCATCAATTTAATCGCTTACATTATCCTCCTATTCATCATATCGACCCTTGTCCAGAAAATAAATAATAAAAAACCGACCCAGGTCCATGGCTTTTACTTCGCCAACCCGAATCGGTTTAATAAGGTGCGGTATTATAAGGTTTCTGCGTTCTTTACGGCATGTTCCCAGCTAGGAAAATAAAACAAAGCGTTGCGCATCAACTCCGGATCGTTCTGCTTGACCTGCTTCTTGCTCAGCGAAACGCCTTCACTCTGCAATTGTTTAATACGGCGGACAACTTCATCCGCTCCAAGAGTGGCATCCATACAGCTTTGCTCCTTCCATATCAGGTTGCCTATAGCTTTTCTGTTTCCAACCCAATATATACCTCGGTCCCTAACTTTATCCATGTTTCTGATTCGGAGCGATTACAGTGTGACGCCATCCCCGGAGCGAGGCAGCTTGCCGCCCTTCCCGGTCAGGAAGCTCCGAATCGCCTGCCGGTTGGTGAAACCCAGCACGATGAGGTTTACCAGCCAGACCCCCCAGTAGGGCCGAGCATAGCCGGCAACCAGCAGAAAAATGGACAGCATCGCCATGCCCACGACAACTTGGAAGCCGTCGGCTTCCCTAGATGCATATTTTCCCTTCTTATAGAAAGAAAATACCGCAAGCAGCACCGCGAGAATCACCGCATAGGCCAAGGCCGCCTCAAATCGGGTTAAGGCGCTCCACACGCCAAAGGTGACAGCAATCGCCTTCCCCCCCTTAAATTTAAGGAAGGGCGAAAAGGCATGCCCCAGGATCGGGGCGACCGCAACCAGCGTCATCCCGTAATCGCGTCCCAGCATCCCCGATTCGACCAGGAAGACCAGCGGCACATATCCCTTCATAAAATCGAGCAGAATGCCCGCCAATCCCCAATGGTAACCGGCAGACTGCCACAGATTAAACGCGCCGGGGTTGCCGTCGCCAACCTGCCGTAAATCTTTCCGGGCCGCCTTGCCCAGCCAATAGGAAAACATTAAAGCCCCGCACAGGAACTCCACCGCTGCCAGCCAGAGAATCATCGATCTCCCCTGCTTCCTACCTGTACGTCCCGGCCTTTCCAGGTGACCGATCCCCGAAACACCACTTGATAGGCCGAATAGATCAGGATCACGAGGAAAAAGAGGGTCGACAACACATGAAGCAAAGGCATCCCTATGCCAAACTTCCCTACATAGCGCACCAAGAAATATAGCTGCACCGCATACAGCACATATCCGATCAGCAGCGGGTAAGCCCAGGCTGTGTTCCAAAGGAACAAGGCGCCTTCAGAAGCGATAAGCCCCAGGAGCCACACCGCAACCAACAGCGTCGTCGCCGGACGAAGCTTGGCTGTGCTCAGCACCGCCCCTTTCCCGAACCCCTCGAGCTCGCTGCGAATCCCGTTCGGGTACATCCGGAAAGAGACGAGGCCGCTGCCGAGAAAATTGGTCACGCGAATGCCCGCCTCGCGGAACTTCGCGCCAAGGTTCAAATCGTCGAGCAGCTCCGCACGAATGCTGTCATGCCCCTGAATCGCCTCGTAATCGCGGCGTGTCGTCACGATGCAGGAGCCGTAGAGCCCTTTTTGCCGGCTGCGCAGTTCAAACGGCGAGGTGAACGCAAATACGCCCAGGACATTCGTAATGAGCGCCAGACGTTCATAAAACTTCTCCGTGACATGAAACGGTACGACGGAAATCACACCGCCCGCCTCGGCCCGCGCCTGCAGCAGTGACTCCAGCGCCCGGGGGGCCAATCGAATGTCGGCATCCAGGAAGACGATCACGTTGCCGGTGGATTGCCGGTAGCCGTTCCAGACCGCCCAGGTTTTCCCTGTCCATCCGGGAGGCAGCGCGTCGTTCCGAATTACGTTTACCCCATATTTAACGGCGACCTCATAGGTGCCATCGTCCGAAAAATCATCCACCACAATGATCTCATCGGGAGGATAGGTTTGATTTTGCAACGAACCCAGCAGATGCGGTAAATTCCCGGCTTCATTCCGCGCCGGAATGATTACCGACACCTTCTCTCCTCCGCGATAAGGTTCTTCCCGTTCGGGAACAACAACCGCCCGAAACAGGATCCATCCTGCAATCCATCCGATGGCTAATACGATCCAAATTCCCATTGCTGCCCCACCTCTTTCGCTGCCGAAATAAAGTGAAATGACGTATATGAGTATTCTATGTTCGTAATAGCAGAGATGTACAAAAAAGTAGAAGAGACTACCGCTAGTGTAGTCGACAATTCCTATTTTTTCAACGAAAAAACAAAACCCCTCTCGACAACCGAGAGAGGCTTAGATCCTATCTTATTGCTCCAATTTAATAAACGGATCGTCGATCACCAAGCTCTGCGCTTCCGCATCGCTGATTCCCGCATACAATGTCGCTTTGCCGCCGCCTTGACGGACAAGTCCGCCGCTGAATACGACGTCAGCTAAATCCGGCCGCTTCGCCGGGCCCGGCAGGAAATCGGCGCGTTCGGCGATAATCTCCATATCGGTGTATTGGCCGGTTGCCGGGTCAAACCCGAAGGCCATCGGGTAATAATGGCGGTCGCCTTGTTCATCGAAGCGGGCAATATGGCCCAGCACCCCCAGCTTGCCGTTAGCTAGCAGATGGATTTCGTTGCTGCCGCCCCATTCCTCATCAAGGAATTGCTCAAGCAGCGGTGCTTCCTGCACCACCTCAAGCGAGAGATCCGTAAGCCGGTCCACTTTCGCGAAGCCGATTTTCCCTCTGCCCCCTTTCTCCCCCTGCGGACGGGTAAATACGCCAATGGTTCCGTCGGACAGCTCCACCAGGCGCAAATCCTTCATTTGGTCCGGGCCTTGGAAAAACAGCTCTAACTGATGAAGACGAGGTCCCTTGTAAAATACCGTCCGCCAACTGAGCGCTCCTTCCAGCTCCGGGTGCGGGAACGTCTGCACCCCGCCGAATATCAGCTCCCCGCCGATGCGAGTGAAGAACGGATCCTGCAGCCCAAACACCGGCGCCCCTTCCCGGGGAACCCAATGCTCGCCGCGGCGAACAAAAAACCAAATCTCCGACTCCTCGCTGTCCCGGCGCTCCACGCGTCCGGCAATGACCAGCTCCCCTTCGTCCTCGAAGGGAGCCGAAATATTGTAAACGTCCCGTTCGCCTACCCCTTCAAATATCAGTTTGACGGCCTCTCCGGGCTTGTTCACCTTTGCCTTATGCCGGTAGGCCTCAACCAACTTCTCGCACGACAACACACCGCTGTTTTGAAAATTTGCCATCATCTGATTCCCTTTCCGTTAGCTTAGTGGTTGCAAAGCTTCCAGCAGCTGCGGGAGGCGGAAGCTCGCGCAGGCCATCGAATCGTCCGATGCCCCATAATACATAATCACTTGTTCTCCCTTGACGATTGCTCCGCAAGCAAAAATCACACTGTGGAAAAATCCGCTCGTCTCATATTCCGCTTCCGGCACCATCAGCGGTTCCTCCATGCGGGCGATTACCCGGCCTGGATCGTTGAGGTCCAGCAAGGCTGCGCCCATGCAGTAGCGATGCGTCTGATCCGCGCCATGGTACAGAATCAGCCAGCCTGCCTCGGTTTGGATCGGCACACAACCCGCGCCGATGCGGGCTCCGTCCCATTTTCCTTCGCGCAGTCCCATCAGGAAGCGATGATTTCCCCAGTGCTCCAGGTCCGGCGACTCGGCCACCCAGATTTCCGGCAATCCGAGGCCTTCCGGCACCGGGCGGTGAAGCATATAATATTTGCCATCGATTGCTGCGGGGAACAAGGTTACATCTTTATTCGTCGGGGCCAGGATCACCCCTTCCCGATTGAACGTCACAAAGTCGGTGGTCGTCAACCGGCCAACGGCTACGCCTCGTTCAGAAACGGCGCTGTAGGTGATATGATATTGATCTCCCAACTGGGTAATCCGCGGATCTTCAATCCCCCAGCGTTCCAGCGGGTCTTCCGGCCAGACGCTAGGCGTCTCGTCGATGGTAAAGTTCAAGCCGTCCCGGCTGCGGGCCACGCGAAAATGGGAGATGGACGTTAAGTACACCGTGGTTCCCTGCTGATCGCGGATCACCCGAGGGTCGGAGAAGTCGAAGCTCGGATCTTCCCGGTCGACTCTCACAATTTCCACTGCTGGCTCTGCCCCGCGGGTCTGGCGGTTTACGTCCACCACCGGTACAAGCACATAGCGCGGGTCGGTCTGCCGAGGGCATTCCGCCACCCGCAGCAGCAGGAGCACTTCTCCTTCATATTCAGCTACGCCAGCGTTAAATACGCCAAGTACTTCCCAATCCGGGAAGGTAGGCTTGACATCCTTCGGCGTAATCAGCGGATTGTTCACGGAGCGATTGATCTCTATCTTTTGCAACATCGTCATCTAGCAGTTCCTCCTATCCGAAATTCAGACTGATTAGTCTTTCATGCCCGTAAACGTAATGCCCTCGATAAAGTAACGCTGGGCCATAAAGAACAACAGGATGACCGGCAGCGCCACCAGCGTGGACATGGCCATCAGGTAATTCCATTGCGGGGCTTCGTTCACGCCGCCCATAAAGAAATACATCCCGACATTCAGCGTATACATCTTCATATCCGACAGGTAGATGAGCGGACCCAGAAAGTCGTTCCAATACCCCCGGAACGCAAAGATCGCGACAGCCAGCAACGCCGGCTTCACCTGCGGCAGCATGATATAAACGAAAGTCTGGAAGAAATTCGACCCGTCCATCTCAGCCGCATCGTCCAGCTCCCGCGGCAAGGTCATGAAAAACTGACGCAGCAGGAATATATAAAACGGTCCCCAAGCCGTCCACGCCCGCAGGACAAGCGGGTCAAATTGGCCGACCAGGCCAAACTTCTGCCAGATCAGGAACGTCGGAATCAACGTGACGTGAAACGGCAGCATCATCGTAGCCAGCAGCACGAGGAAGATCAAGCCGCTTCCAGGAAAACGAAACCGCGCAAATCCATAAGCGACAATCGTGGCGCTGATCAACTCCGCGATGATCCCCAACACCACGATAAAGATCGTGTTAAACAAGTAGCGGTTAAACGGCATCGCCGTCCACGCTTCCACGAAGTTATGCCATTGCGGCGGATCTGGAATCCATTGCGGCGGCCAGGCGAAGATATCCCCGTCCGCTTGCAGGGCGGTCGACACCATCCAGAAGAACGGCACCAGGATAACGGCAGCTAAGAACGTGACGATGACGTATATGATCGTCTTGTTCACCCATTTCCACGTTCTGCCGGAGACGGCTTGAGTACGGGCTGTCGAAGTATTTTCCATGTGTTACACCTCCTATTAGCGCCGTTCCGATTCGTAGTGAACCCACGCCGGGCTGGAACGGAACACGAGCAGCGTCAACACCAGGATGATGATAAACAACACCCAAGCGATGGCCGATGCCTCGCCCATATGCAGCTGCGTGAATCCGCGCTCGTACACCAACTGGTTCATAAATTTGCCGGCGGCCGAAGTTGGACGGACGAACATCGCAATCGTAAAGATCTGCAGCGCTCCGATCATCCCCATGATGACCTGCAGCAGGATCACCGGCGAAATTTGCGGAATCGTGATGTGCACAAACTTGGCAAATCGTCCGGCTCCGTCAATTTCAGCGGCTTCGTACAGGTTTTTGGGAACACCTTGTAAGCCGGCTAGGAATACGACCGTATTGGTCCCAAAGATCCCCCATAAGCTCATGATGACAAACGCGCCAATCACGTAATGAGGATCGCCAAACCAATTGGGCTTATCGATGCCAAATAGAGATAACAGCGGCGATAGAACGTAGTTGATAATGCCGGATTCACTGTTAAACATCCATCTCCACAGCAGCGCCACGGCCACCTCGGGCATGACCGCCGGAAGGAAGTAGATGGTCCGGTACGTACCGATCCCCTTGATTTTATTGTTCAGCAGCATAGCGACCAGCAGCGCGCCAATCACGCCGATGGGCAGCGACAAGGCGGCGTACAATAGCGTAATCCGAATGGACGGCCAGAACTCGATATCATTCGTAAACAGCTTGATATAATTGCCGAATCCAACCCATTCTGTCTTGCCGAAGATCGAGGACTCGGTAAAGCTCAAATATAAGGAATCTATCAAAGGATATACGGTAAAAATCAGGAAACCTACAATCCACGGAGAAACGAGTGCTAAACCGATCGCCTGCTTCTTTTTCCAACCCAGCTTAGAAACAACGAAGTAGAGCACGCTCGCAATGACTAACAGGACAACAGGGACTAGCAACCATCGGATGAATGTTGCCAGATGGTTTTCCATGCGGTTTCCTCCTTTCTGCACAGGTTGACCCGTTCACTTGATGAAGAAAAGGGAGGAGGCTGATGCCTCCCCGTCCTTCTCGCTTGAACCTTCAATTATTTCATCACACTCTCCAGCAGCGGCTTCACTTCCGGAATCAGCTTCTCCGGGTCGGTCCCAGCGTTGATGATCGGGTCCATCAGCTGCGTCCAGTAAATGTTCTCCCATTCCGGATATTTCTCAGAGTAGCGATACGGTCTTGCGTATTCCATCGAGCTGATAATCGCTTCAAGGGAATGTGATTTCTTCGGATGAAGCTCCTGCAGCGTCGCCAGGTCCGCCAGGGATTTACGCGGCGGCATGATCTTCCAGTGATGGATCGCATCGCTCAGGTCTACTAAAGCTTCGAAAGCTGCATCGGCGTTTTTCGTCTTGACGTTGATGCCCATGCCAAGGATATCGCCAAAGGTCGCGTGAATGCCGGTTGGTCCGGCTGGAACCATAAAGGCCTGCACGTTATCGACCGTGGAATCCAGATCATCGGCTGCCCCGCCCATGAACATCGCCACTTGGCCGTCGCGGAACATTTTATCGAAGCCGCGATCGCGCACGATTTGCTGCGAAGGTGTCAATGGACCCTTCACCAGTTCGGAGTAGAAGTTCAACGCTTCCTTCGCTTCCGGCGAGTCGATTGGCGATTGACCGTCTGCGGTTAAGACGTCCCCGCCGTTTTGCCAGATGAACATTTGAGACGGCGGCCAGCCGTTTAGCGTAAAGCCCCACTGTACAACCGACTTCTCATCAAACCCATCCTCACCCGGATGTTTGCCGTTCTTGTCTTTCGTCAGCTTCGTTGCTGCATCGGTAAATTGCTCCCAGGTCCAGGTTTCATCCGGATAAGACACACCGGCTTCATCGAACAATCCCTTATTCACGTACAGCATTACCGGTTGCTGCAACCATGGCAGACCGTAAACCTTCCCATCGTGCGTAAATGGTTGAAGGGAAGACTCATAATAGTCATCTACGTTTGCTGCCGGTTTGTCAGAGGACTTCAAGCGATCTGTAATGTCCAGCATCGCGCCTTCCGACGAGAATTGGGCCGCACGCTGTGCACTGATCCAGAACAAATCCGGTCCCGAATCACCGGTTAATTGGGTGATTAATCGAGTATCGTACTCCGCTGGATTCGAATCTTGCACAATCGTATACGTTGTAGATTTCTCATTTAATTCGTCAAGAAGCTGCTGCAGCTCTTTCGCTTCGTCTGCCCCGGCCCAAGTCGTCAACTTCAGTTCGACCTTCTTGCCCGGCTCGGCGTTTTGTCCTCCCTTCCCATTCTGTTCGCCTTGGCTGGTGCCTCCGTTATTGCCGGAGCAGGCCGACAACAGCAGGGAAACCGCAAGAACCGAGATGATGCCCAAGGAAAACTTCTTCTTCACACCAATGACCCCCTACTAGATAAATAATAGAATTACTAATTTCATGACTAACCCTCTTTTGTAACGTTACATTAAGATTACGCTTTTATTATCTATCCAAATGATAACGCTGTCAAGAGAGGATTTCGGAATCGAAAAATGCTAAAAAATAGGCTTTTCTCCGCCAATCGTTTACATTACAACATTTTTCGTGTATATTTATTTTTGTAACGTTACAAAAACGATAAGCTGTAGCATAGAGGGGATTCTAAATGCGTAAAAAAGTCGCCATGCAGGATATCGCGGATCGCTTAAATATATCTAAAAACTCTGTCTCCCAGGCGTTATCCGGCAAGGACGGAGTAAGCGAAGAAACGCGGCGCAAAATTATCGAAACAGCGGAAGCCATGGGCTACCGTTACAATAAGAAGACTGCGGCCGGCAATCCAAATCATGTGAAGACGATCGGACTTATTGCCTCAGATTTTGCTTTTTCCATGCAGTTTTTCGGGGAAATCTATCTTGCGGTCGAACGGGAAGCCAAGAACCATGGCATCAATCTCCTGATTCAATCGATTACTCCCGAGATGCGAGATCGGTTGCAACTGCCTTCTTTCATCGAAGAGAAGCAAGTAGACGGCCTCCTCATTCTGTCGCATATCAGTACAGCTTATATCCGCAACGTACTGGAGCAAGGCATCCCCACTGTGCTGATTGACCACCATCACCCGTTGCTCTCTACCGATGCAGTGCTGACCAATAACCGTTTCAGCGCTTATATCGCGGTCAAGCATCTGCTCGATTATGGCCATCAGGATATCGGCATCCTGGGCAATGTTGCAGTGTCGCCTAGTTATCAAGAGCGTTGGGAAGGTTATCTGCTTGCCCTGCGAGAGCACGGCCTGGAGCCGCGTAAAGAGCTGATGCTTGTGCATACGCAGGAAGAGGAGGAGACAATCACAGAAGCCATACGCCGTTTGGATAACCAGCCTAGCGCATGGTTCTGCTTAAATGATGGATTTGCGTTTTACGTCAGCTTGGCGTTGCGTCAACTGGGGTACCAAATCCCTGACGAGATCTCGATCTGCGGCTTCGACAACAGCCATTATTCCCAAATGGCCTCACCCAAAATCACGACGATGGAGGTTGACCTGTCCCTGTTCGCGCACAAAGCGTTTGAACAGCTCATGTGGCGGATCAAGCATCCGGACGAAGCGTACCAGGAAATTCTGCTGCCTACCCGCTTAATCGTGCGCGAATCGACGACAGCGGTGAAAGCTTAAATTAAAAAGGTAGATCAGGGAGATAACCCTGATCTACCTTTTTGTGTATCCGTGGACGATGGGATCGCTACGACTCTCCGTCGGTGAAATCAAAACTAACTGGAATTTCTACCGTTAATCTTGACGAGAACGCAAGGTTTGGGCGATATAACAGCAAAATGTATAGTTAATTTGAGTGCTTTTCCACGAAATCAGCGATTTTGATGAAATTAACGGCAGGTTTTACTGTTCGTTGCGCGAAAGGACCATCTACGTCGAATTTAACGGTACTTTTTCCAGCTAATTATCATTGAGGATGTTTGTTGCTCCCGCCTCACCCGACTTGAGTCCTCAATAACCAAACCAGCCTTTAAGCAAAAACCAGATCACCGGCACCAATAAGGACGGCAGCATATTTAGCGTCTTCGCGTCGATGATCTTCAATATCGATAACCCTGAGCTGGCAATCAGCACGCCGCCGACAATGGAGATCTCCGTCAGCAATGGAGTCGTTAGAAATGTCGCTAAATAATCAGCGCTCATATAGATGGCCCCCTGCCATAAAAAGAGCACGACAGCAGTAAGGGCAATTCCGATGCCGTAACTGGAGGCCAGCACCATGGAGGTGACCAAATCCAGCGTGGCGTTCATGTACAGGTACGTATGATTCCCGTGCAGCGCGCTTTCGATCGGCCCAAGGATGGATAACGTGCCAATGCAGAAGAGCAGGATGGCCGTCGACAGTCCTTGTCCCAAATTCGAGGTGGAGAACCGCCCCACCAGCCGTTGGAATTTCCCGTCGATGTCCAGTGCAGTTCCGGCCAGACTCCCCGCCGCCAGGCTGATGATAAACAACACAGGGAATGTGCTGTCCTTCATATGGGTCACCGCAGCGTTAATGCCAAGCATGGTGGCAGCCAGACCGATGGCGGTAAATAGGGCGGTCTGATACGTCTCCTTCAGCCCTTTCTTAAAGATGCTGCCAAGCACACTCCCCGCCAATATGGCGACCGTGTTCACAATCGTTCCGATCATATTCCTGCTCCTATCCGTTCATAAGTTCTGTCCTCATTCATGATAACGTGTTGCCGAATAACCGTCTAGCGCCTCTCCTGGATGGTCAGTGTCAAGCTAGCGTGGGCAGTCATTTAAGATGCCTGGAACGCGAACCCCGAAGGAACCTCTTCCTTGTAAGCGCTTTGCTTCGTTCTTTCATCAAACACAAGTGATTTGTCAGAATTTTTTGCCGTTATCCGCGAAGTGCTTTGAGTGCCATACCCGTTGTGCTGCTTTGCTTCGGTCCTTGCAGCATGCGAATCATTCCAGCGATACAACCCTTGACCGGTTGCGTCACGTTCTTGAGCAATTGCCGCATGTTTATCGACTGCTGCGGCGTTGCCTGCTTACTCGCTTGTCCTTCAACCGTTCTTACCACC
>NZ_JADQ01000074.1:0-18230 GCF_000518465.1 Paenibacillus sp. J14
GTAAGTGACAGATTGCTCCGCCTTTCCCAAGTCCCTCATGCGAGAGACTTGCGTATCCGGTATTAGCTACCGTTTCCGGTAGTTATCCCAGTCTTACGGGCAGGTTGCCTACGTGTTACTCACCCGTCCGCCGCTAAGTTCATCAGGAGCAAGCTCCCGATAAACTCCGCTCGACTTGCATGTATTAGGCACGCCGCCAGCGTTCGTCCTGAGCCAGGATCAAACTCTCCAATAAAGTAGTGTTTGACTTGCTCATTTAGATAAACTGACGAGATTAAAAATCTCAGTTTAATTACTCACTCGTTGTTCATTTTTCAAAGATCAAATTCGTTATCGTCTTATCGGCGACAACTCTTATATTATATCAAGTAATTCGTTCGAATGCAAGAACTTTTTTCGACTGTCCGGTTCATGCATCGTCGTAATTACCTCGTCGCTGTGAGCGACTTTTATAATATATCAAACCTCTCAAACAAATACAAATGAAATACTTGGAAATTGCCCCCTGCACTCGAGAATCTACTATTATATAAATATATAAAAAAAGAAAACCTGCAATCCTCAAAGGGACTGCAGGCTTGAGAGGCCGTTAGCTCATCCTTAACCCTGGCTGCCAAGGAAAATGTAACGGAGAATGATCAGAACGAACAATACCCACATTAACCAGTGGATGTCGTATTTCTTTTTGCCAATCAGATTGGCCGCGAAGGCCAGCACCACATAGAACACGACACCAAACGAAATCCCGTTCGCAATATTGTAGGTGAACGGCATCATCGTTACCGTCAAGAACGCAGGGATAGCGATAACCATATCGGAGAAGTCGATCTCTTTGATCGATTGCACCATCAGAACACCAACGATGATCAAGGCTGCAGCCGTTGCAGCACCAGGGATCAAAGCGGCGATCGGAGCCAAGAACAAGGCCGCCAAGAAGCAAACCCCCGTCGTGAGGGCAGTCAACCCTGTACGTCCACCTTCTGCTACGCCAGCTGCACTTTCAACATAAGCCGTCGTCGTGGAAGTCCCCAGCAATGCACCGCCAGTAACAGCCGCTGCGTCAACCAGCATGGCTTTGCCGACGCGTTTTTTGCCTTCTTCTGGATCCTTCATGATTCCTGCACGAGAAGCTGTACCTACCAAAGTACCAAATGTATCAAACAATTCTACGAAAGTGAAAGTCGCAATCGCGGAAATAATACCTGTATGCAAAATACCGTCCCAGTCAAAGCGTGCAAAGTTAATTTGCGTGAAGTCTGGAACCCAAGGCGTTTGCGGATTGGACAAAGTACCGAAGTCCACTACCCCCATCAGCAAAGCGATAACCGTCGTTCCCAGGATCCCCAGCAAAATCGCGCCGCGAACGTTCAGCACCATCAAAACCCCGATCAGCAACAAACCAATCAAAGTAAGCTGTACGTCCGTGTTCTCCAGACTGCCTAAATGAATGACCGTTTCAAAGGAAAGTACATCGGTGAACGTATTCGCCGGAATATCGCTGCCAGCTTCAACGCCGATGGTCATCAGCCCGCTGTTTTTCAGACCGATAATCGTAATGAACAACCCGATCCCGACCGTAATTGCATGCTTCAACGAATCTGGAACGGCATCCAGCAGCATTTGACGAACTTTCGTTAAAGTCAACAGGATGAAGATCAACCCGGAAATGAATACAGCCGTTAAGCCCATTTCCCAAGTAAACGGATGATCCGTTGTCGCAGATGACAGAATGACGGACGCAAAATACGCGTTCAGACCCATCCCCGGCGCAAGCGCTACAGGAAAGTTAATGAAAAGGCCCATGGCAATCGTGAAAATCCCTGCGGACAGCGCCGTTGCCAAGAATACGGAGTACCAACCCATTTCGATCTGGCCAAACGCCGTCAACGTGTTCGGGTTCACCGTAAGGATGTAGGCCATCGCCATAAACGTGGTCAGGCCCGCCATAATTTCCGTACGTACCGTCGTACCGTTCTGTTTCAGTTTAAAAAACCGATCCATGATAAAATTACTCCCCCTTAAAAATTGACAATCCTGGTTCAAACAACTGGCATCACAGCACCACTTTGCCTGCATTCCCTTCGGAAAACGACAAAAAGCCCGAGGCGACATCCCTCGGGTTACCGTACATCCAGAAGAAACGATCGTTCGGATCAGTCAACAGCCCTAGGCTTTCGTTCAAAGCAAGCTTTCGCAGCAGGAGCATTCATCCGAGCAACATCCCCGAACTTTCCCCAACTCGCTCCAACGATACGTTCGTTTCTTCCTTTCGTAGCCAGATCATTTACGGTGACCTCGTAGAGACTTCCGGGCCAATTCCCGGAATTATACGAAAAGAACTATGCGGTTTTGTCGATATCCAGACAAGCCATGTCAGCAAGGCTTATTACATGATTTATTCTAGGCGGAGGGTCCTAAAATGTCAACAGAAAAAACGAATATTTGATTCAATTCGTGATATTATTGTTCGTAATTTGAATTATTCGTGAAAATTTACACTGATTTCAAAGTAATCAAGAGACCCAAAGCAACAGATACAACAATAAATTAACTAAAAATGCTCTCCTTTATTTGCCTGAACCGGCATCCAAAGGAGAGCATTTGAGAATTTGATAACCTATTCCCATTCAATCGTGGCCGGCGGCTTCGACGTAATGTCGTACACGACGCGGTTCACGTTCTCGACTTCGTTAACGATCCGTACAGAGATCTTCTCCAGCACGTCCCACGGGATACGCGCCCAGTCGGCGGTCATGCCGTCGATGGACGTCACCGCGCGGATACCTACGGTGTAGGAGTAAGTACGAGCGTCGCCCATGACCCCTACGCTGCGCATGTTCGGCAATGCCGTAAAGTATTGCCAAATCTCGCGATCCAGCCCCGCCTTGGCAATTTCTTCGCGCAGGATGTAATCGGAATCCCGAACGATTTGCAATTTCTCTTCCGTCACTTCGCCCAAGACGCGAATCGCAAGTCCCGGTCCCGGGAACGGTTGTCTCCACACGATTTCCCGCGGCAGCCCTAATTCTTCGCCAACCTTGCGCACTTCGTCTTTGAACAACGTTTTCAGCGGTTCAATCAGCTTGAACTTCATATCTTCCGGCAGCCCGCCCACGTTATGGTGGGACTTAATCGTTTGAGCCGTTGCCGTGCCGCTCTCGACAATGTCGGTATACAACGTCCCCTGCGCCAGGTAAGTAAAGTCATCGAACTTCGCCGACTCTTCGTCGAACACGTAAATAAACTCGTTACCGATGATTTTGCGCTTCTGTTCCGGATCATCCACGCCGGCCAGCTTCGAGAGGAAACGCTCGCGCGCATCGATCTTGACGACCTTCATATCGAACTTGCCCACGAAGGTCTCCATGACGCTCTCCGCTTCGCCTTTGCGCAGCAGACCGTGATCGATAAACATACAGGTTAACTGATCACCAATTGCTTTATGAATCAGCATAGCCACCACTGAGGAGTCTACACCGCCGCTCAACGCACAAAGCACTTTGCCGTCGCCGACTTGAGTGCGAATATCACGTACCGCGTCTTCAATAAACGTCTCCATGCTCCAGTTGCCTTCGCAGCCGCAGATGTCATAAAGGAAATTGCGGATCATTTCATTCCCATGTACAGAATGCCGCACTTCAGGATGGAATTGCACACCGTACATCTTCCGGTCCGGATTGGCAAATCCGGCGATCGGCGCATGCTCTGTTGATGCATCAACCACGAAGCCGTCCGGAAGCTGGGTCACATGGTCCCCGTGGCTCATCCATACGGTCTGCTTCGAATCCAGACCGCGAGTTAGGGCCGAATGTTCGGCAAAATCCACGTCCGCTTTGCCGTACTCGCGTTTTGCCGCCCGTTCAACCTTACCGCCAAGCTGGTGAGCCATCAACTGCATCCCATAACAGATGCCGAAGATCGGCACACCGATGTCGTACACGGCCGGGTCAATGTGTGGGGCATCCTCCGCATAAACGCTGGATGGCCCCCCCGAAAATACGATGCCTTTCGGCGCGATTTCCCGCAGGCGTTCAACCGGCGTATTATACGGCAGCAATTCGCTGTATACGCCTAAGTCGCGGATTCTTCTTGCGATTAACTGATTGTATTGTCCTCCGAAGTCAAGGACCACAATCATTTCATTTGGCTTATTCATGACCGAGCCTCCCTCAAATTATGACACCTATTATACGAAACGACAAAAGAGGTCGTCAAGGAAGCCCAAGCGCCAATTTCAGCCTCGGCGAGAGGCCAACTTCCGGCATTGTTCAAGGAATTTCACACTTTCCTGTCGATCCGGTCGCAAGCCTCCGTAGTAGATCTTTTCCCAGGTCCGTACGAACTGCTCCGCACACTCCGATTGCGCCTGATCTTCGCTGAACGCGACCTGAATATATTCCCGGGCTGTCATGGACGCGGGCTTGGGACCATGCAGCAATGCCAACTCGCGCCAAACCCGATCCGCTGAAGCAAGCAACTCGCGGCGTCCAGGAAACGTGCTCCCTGGCCGCAATCGTCCGAAGGCAAGCAGCAGTAAGTATCCGCGCAGCCTCAGTTCTCGTGCGAACAGTAAGGCGAAACCAGCAGTTAAAGCCAAAACGGTCCAATCAAACGGGCGCAGCCGCGGGGTCATACGGGTAAGTTTTTCGTAAGCCAATTCAGTAAGTCTCGGTTGCAGGTGCTTAGCCACTTCAACAGCTTTGGCTAACCACGGAAAAGCCGCTACCGTATCTGCTTCACCTAATCTATAATCCGCTAAGGTGCTGACGCTCAAGGCGATGGACTCGCCAAACCCTGGCGTCGGATCAAAGGCAATCCAACCCGTTTCGGGAAAATAAACCTCGACCCACGAATGCGCATCCGCATAGGCTACGGTATATCGGTGCATCTCTGCCGAGCTGGAGCCTGTACCGCTTGCTAGTGAAACGGCCTCCCCCCTGCTCCCCGTTCCTCCGGAAGTCGAAGCTGCAGACGGCGCAGGGTCCCCGGGCGCGAAGCCTTTGACCCAACGAGCCGGAATTCCGCCGCTGCGCAGCAGAATGACCATCGCCGTCGAGAAGTGATCGCAATAGCCGATGCGGTCGACGAACAGGAAGTGGTCAACGAAATCGGCCCCTTCCGGCGGCTGCCGGGAATCCAAGCTGTAAGTATAGCGATGCTCTAAGTAGCTCTCGACCGCGGCTGCCGCATCATAGCGGTTGCTCTCTCCGGCGACAAGCCGCTCGCCCAGCTTCCGCACCCGCTCCGGCAGTGCATCCGGCAGCTGCAGAAAGCGGTCACGGACCTCTGCCGGGTCCGGCCCCTCTTCGTGGCGCAGCATGTCTGCAGACGCTGTTGACACCGCCGACGTCAGCTCATAGCTGTAAATGCGCTCCGCCGGAGCAGCATAGTCAACGATCAAGGCATCGGCCCAAGCGTCGAACCTAGGTTCAATCTCCACCGGTTCTTCCCCGTCACCAGCGATGATCCGTTCCGCCTGGACCGGAAGCCCGCCGGACAGCAAGGCGACCCTTCCCGTTAACGGGGCTTCAAACGTCACCGTTTGGCGGATCAGCTTGCGCCCGGTGTCGACCTGGGCTGCGGCTGGGATGGCCGCGTCTTCAGCCGCCTCGCCCGTCACACCGCCCGTACGCTCCGCCCCGGCGATCACCGGCGCGCTATCCCCGACCGGCTGAATCCAGCCCCGGCCGGTGTACACGCTTTTGCTCTCGCCGCGCCAGTACGTATTGTACGGGGACAACGCCGTAAAATATGGATCAAGGCGCAGGCGCAGCGGCCCGCCCAGCTTGGAGTCGTCCCGACCGTAGCCGGAGACGTTGACCGCCGCGGCCCGGCCCGCCGTGGCAGGCAACTCGGCTCCGCTCCACTCCGACAAGCTGCGGGCGACCTGCTCCCACGAGATCGCCCGCACCGGCTGCAGCGGCAGCAGCGAGCTGAGCAGCGCTGCGCCCGCCACGCAGGCGAGTACGACGACCCCGCCGGCGAGTCTCCCGGCTCCCCGGCTCGGTCCAGACTCGCCGCGATGGAACGCCGCCGCTTGCAGCGCGAGGCCCAACGCTGCCGAGCGGATGACGCCCAAATACAGCTCCAGGCCAACGGCCGCCTCCAGCGCGAGCAAGTAAATCACCGTGGCGGACAAGAAGAGCAAAATACTTTGGCGCGATAACGCCAGCATTTGTACGGAAACAACCAGCAACGTCCAACCGATCAACAGGAGCAAGGCCCGCGTCTCCATACTGATGGAGAACAGCCGCCCTGTATCCCAAAACACCTCCAAATCAGCAGAGACCGTATGGGCGTAGCCGATAAACCAGCCAATCCCCTCTCCTCTTCCGAACAGATACAACATGGCACCGGCGATAAGCAGCGGCGGCACCGGTGCATACAGGACAGATGGCAGCCGCAGGCAGCCAATGAGCAGCAAAGCACCTGTGAGAACGAAAAACAGCGGAAGCAGTTCCGTCTGCCTTTCGGGAATCATCGCGTGCAGCGGATACAACCATTCCCCAAATAAAGCAAACAACAACAGCGTGATTAAGATCCGCAGGCCGATGGAAGGCGCTGAATGTCCGCTGCGTCGGGAGGATGTCATCCGTGCCGACAGACCGCTGGTAGGGATCACTGACGCTTTAGGCGCTGACATGCTTGATCGCCCCTTTCTGCGGAGTTTTCGTCCGATACAGCGTCAGATCCAGCACCGTGACGCCCCTCTCCCGCAGTCGGGCAACCAGCCGCCCCAGATCCGATCCGCCAAGTCCGCCGGCACACCAAACTTCCGTGGCCACGCCCAGCTCAGCCAAATGCAGCACATCGCCCGCTAATTCAGGCGTCAGCTTGCCGGTGATGACGGTGAGGCTTTGCCCTTGGGAGAACACCTCGGACCAATCCCGGCGCAATATTTCACCCGCAGACAAACCGTTCCCCAAGCGGAGGCCGGCAAGCTGCTCCAGACCGCTCATCAAGCCATCGCGACCGTTCACCTGGCAAGCGCCGTCCATCCCGCCATAGCTGAACCGAAGCTCATCGGCCCCAGAATCGCCGCCTGCTTCGCGCGTTAGCCACGTTGCGGCTGCCGACACCGCCAGCTCGAAGCTGGCGGAGGAAACATAATCGCCGTCACGCGTGCTCAGCAGCAAATAACGCGGCATCACCCCCTGCTCTTCGGGAATGCGGGAGAGCAGCTCGCCCTTTTTCGCCGAGTATTTCCAGTGGATTCGCCGCAACGGGTCCCCTTCAACATAAGGTCTTAACCGGCCCGGTGCTGGAGAGGATGCGACCAACTGAGGTTGCCATGCTCCGCCGCCCTCTTGCTCCGCCCGTACCTCTGCCTTCGGGGGATTTCCTGCCAGCGGCAACGGATGAACGACCATCACCTCTGGGGAGGCCGCAAGTCGGCTCCGCTTGAACCAGCCAAACGGATCGCCCCAGGTCAGCTTGACGGACGCTTGCTTATAGACGCCCCGGGGTAAGCCCTGAATCGTATAAGTCATCCGGTAGTCCCGGCGAAATCCGGTAAAAAACAAACTACCGCCCCGGCTCCCCGGGCGGTTCTTCCCATTTTCTGAACCCACGGTGTCACCTGCCAGTTGGTCCTCGATCTGCAGCCAAACCGGCGGCAAACCTCCCTCACAGCGGACCGATAACGTGACCGTGACCGGTTCGCCGGCAACCGGATAGACCGGCTGCCAAGCGCGCTCCACCTTAAAGCGCTTTGGGCCAAACGCTTGGACCAAGATGCCCTGCAGCATCATGAATCCGACCAGCAGCAGCAAGAATAAAGACGACACCCCGCCGCGCCAAGCATACCAACCTCCCAAAGCGCCGGCGAAGGCGACGGCGATCAGCCACGCCCATCCTGCGTGCTTCATGATGAAGCCCCCGCTCTCCGTGCAAAAATCGGCACATCCACCTTAGACAACACCTCTGATAGCGCCTGCTCGCCGCTGACTCCGTCAAGCTTCGCTTCCGTTCGCAACACGATCCGGTGCGTGAGCACAGCGGGCGCGACCGCCTTGACATCGTCCGGCGTGACGAAGGAGCGTCCTCGGTAATACGCCATCGCCTGCGCCGCCCCCATCCAAGCGAGCGTTGCGCGCGGGCTGAAGCCCAGTGCGATTTGCGGATGCCGCCGGGAGACGTCCGCAGCGCCAACCATATAGCGCTTGATGACGTCGTCCACAAATACGCTGCGCACCTGACGCTGCATCAGGGCAATTTCCTCCGGTAACAGCACCGGCTTCAGATCGGCAAGATCAGGCGGATCTTGCATTCTCCCGAGTAAATCCACCTCCTGCTCCGGATTCGGGTACCCGAGCGTCAGCCGCATCAGAAAGCGATCCAACTGCGCCTCCGGCAAGCGATAGGTTCCTTCGTATTCCAGCGGATTTTGCGTCGCCAGCAGCAAGAACGGCTTCGGCAAAGCCCGCGTCTCTCCGTCAATCGTCACTTTCCGTTCTTCCATCGCTTCCAGTAAGGCCGACTGGGTTCGCGGCGCTGCCCGATTGATCTCATCGGCCAATACAACATGGGCGAACACCGGCCCTGGCCGAAACTCAAACTGACCGCTCTGCGCATGGTATACCGTTACGCCGGTGACATCGGACGGCAGCAGGTCCGACGTGAACTGAATGCGGCCAAACGTCCCGCCGATGCAGGCAGCTAACGTACGGACCAGCATCGTTTTCCCCACTCCGGGTACATCCTCCAGCAAAATATGACCGCCGCTCAGCATCGCCACTACCGCGAGCTCGATCTCCGCTTTTTTTCCAACGATCACCCGATCCACCTTGTGGACGAGCCGCTCCAGCAACGTCTGTGCTTGATCGTGATTCATCCTGACTTCCCCTCCATTTCTATAAACCATGGCCGTAATCTATCAACCAGTATCTCCAGAAACTAGTGGAAATAGACATGGAAGAAAGAGAGAGAAAGTTAAGCGTTTGTCCCAAGAATCTATCAAAACAACTAGATTGCCGAGACCCGTCGCTCCCCAGCAGTTGAAACAACTCCGACAATCGGATGACCTAATGCCTCCAAGAGCGGACGCAGCGGAATCCATAACGCCTGAGCCTTGCGCTCAAACGTCACTTCCCATTCCACATTGGTTCCGTCTTGCCGTACAGCCGTCAGCACCCCGCGCCGGGTATCTGCCACAATGTAGGCGTCCCCCCAGTTGATGAAGGCGCTTTGCGTAGCCTCGCTCCAATACACTTCTGCCCCTAACCGCTCCATCATTAAACGGACAGGTGCCACATACTGACCGTCACGCAACTCGTATTCCCCGGGCTCAAGGCGCGTTTGCAACCCGCCAGCCTCTACGGTAAGCGGCAGCTCCGGTTCAAACAAAGCCGCATTCGGAACGACGTTGGACGCGATCCATTCGGCGGAAGGCGCGGGACGGTTCTTTTTCTTGCTTATGGAAGGGTCCAGCGAAAATTGTACGGGCTGTTGCTCCGCAGATAAGGTGCCAAACTCGTAACCTAGTTTTTTATAGTAATGAATAATTTCCGGCAGCGCCTTAACCGTCTGTTCATGACCTCCTCCGTCATGCATCAACACAATGATTTGATCCTGCAGCTTCGTGTTCTTGACGTTGGCTATAATCTCGCTGGCCGGAACGCCTCTACGCTTGGAATCCCCGCTGTCTACATTCCAGTCAAACACTTTATACCCGCCCTGCTCCATCAGGTTGAAATACGTCTTGTCAAAATGACCATATGTCCCGCCCGGCGCGCGTACCAGCGGTGTACGTGTTCCCGTAATCTCCCGCAGCACCTCTTCCGTCGCCTTGACCTGCTTCCAGAAATGGCCGAAGCTGTCGTACAGTGCGTCATAATCATGGTTATACGTATGATTCCCGAGGACATGGCCGCCGTCTACGATGCGCCGGATCATCTCCGGGTAGCGCTTGGCTTGCTGCCCCAATACGAAGAAGGTCGCGGGCACCTCCTCTTCCCGCAATATCTCCAGCACTTGATCTGTATGCGGGCTTGGCCCGTCGTCAAACGTTAAATAAACCGTCTTGCCTTGCTTGTCTTGGTTGTTCGCTTGCGGCGTTTCAGACTTCTTCGCCTGAGATGCCGCTAGAGCCGCCGATGTGCCAGCCGAGCCAACGGCCGACGTATGGACAGGTTGCACCTTCTCAGCGGCAGGTGCAGCGAGATTTACTGTATGCGTCGCGGATTCCCCCGCGGCTTGTTCTTTCATCGCCAGGGCTTTGACTTCAGGCATGCCCTTGTGCTGGAAGCCAAGCGGCGTGCAGATTGCCGCAATCAGTACTACCGTAAGCAGTAGCAAACGTACCAGCATTTGTCCGGATAACTTTTTTGGTTGTTTCATCGACCTTCTACCTCCGCACTAGGATCAATTTCTTTTCTATGAATCCTTTAGCTTTCTGGTAGATTGTATGAAGGTAGAGATGAAGATAGACGTCATTCGAGAAAATATTGCCGAACCCCCGCCGGCGCAGATATAATATGTTGCAAAACTATCCAAAGGAAGGTGTAATTGCAACATGAAGAATTCAAAATCTAAATTCATTGCCGGCTTCGTTGCAGGCTCCCTTCTATTCGGAGCAACAGGAGTTTATGCCGGCAGCAGCGGAAAGCTGATCGAAGTGTTTTACAACGTCAAAGGGATTACCGTCAACAAAACAGCTCAAAAGTTGAGTGAGGATAACAAACCGTTCCTCTATAACGGGACGACATACGTACCTCTTCGGTTTGTTGCTGAAGCGCTGAAGCTCCCGGTGAAATGGGACGCCTCCACGCAAACCGTATACATAGGCGAGACAGAGGGGAAAACGGATATTTATCCAGAACGCGATATCCAGCATTCGAATGCGCAGACCGCATACTGGAGCAGATATGAATACGTATACAATGCGAACGAACCGATTGAAGATAACTTGGGGAACACGTATACCAGCTTCCTGCGCTTTGAGTTCCCTAGAAATGATAACGGCTCAGACAGTCGCTGGGTCCATATTCAATTTCCGCTTAACGGACAAGCCAAAAAGGTGGTCGGCAAAGTGGGGTTGACCGGAAAATATAGAGATTCTGGGGCTTCGGTGACGCTGCGGATCCTGGTCGATGATCGTGAAGCTTACTCAGAAACTTTCAAACCGGGAGACTTCCCTAAGGATTTAGCGCTTGACGTCGCTCATGCAGCGAAAGTCGAGTTCCGTGCAACAGCCGATCAGGAGAACATCGAACTAGGCCTTTTTGATCTACATTTTGAAAAATAAGTAAAGTTAAACGCCTCATCCCACTTTAACGTTAGGATGAGGCGTTTTGATCAACTCTCTGGCGAAGACACCTATTTTATTGGCCGGCTTCTCGCAGTGCCTCCAACACTTGTTCCGCGTGCCCTTTGACTCGAACCCCGCGCCATTCACGGAGCAGCTTCCCCTCCTCGTCGATGAGGAACGTCGAACGGACGATGCCTTCGTATTCGCGGCCGTACATTTTTTTCAGCTGCCATACGCCAAACATTCGGCACACCTCATGAGACTCGTCCGATAAGAGCGGGAAATTCAGCCCTTGCTTCCCGGCGAACCTGGCGTGAGATTTCACCGAATCCCCGCTGATGCCCAGCACCACCGCCCCATATTCACCGTACACCTCAGCAAGATCACGAAAATCGCAAGCCTCCTGAGTACAAGCCGGGGTAGCATCTTTGGGATAAAAATAAAGAACGACCTTCCGGCCGCGAAATTGCGATAACGAGATTTCCTCCCCGCTGTCAGCGGGCAGTCGAAAATCCGGAACAGGCTGACCGATTTGCACTTGTTGCGTTTGTTCCGACATGCTCCTTCCTCCTCTGGCCTCTCCAACCCTGAAATTGATTGTATTTACAAAAGAAATTATAATGGAAAGACATGTAGTATATCTATAATAGAAACCGAATTTATCGCATGCCTTGAAAGGAACGAACCCAATGACGAAACGCACAAAACGGGCGATTCTCTGGTCTGTGATCGGAGTGGTTGTCGCTCTCGCCGGCTTTGCAGCCTACTATTTTACGGCCCTCTATAACCAAGTCGACAATTTTCAAAAAGAAGGAGAACAGTCTCCTTTCTATAACGTGCAACCAACCGAAACGAAAGTGCCGGAACCGCCCAAATGGGAAGGCAAGGATCGCGTCAACATCTTGCTGATGGGCGTCGATGCGCGCGGTTTGAAGAAAGGGGAAATTCCTCGTTCCGACACCATGCTGGTCGCTTCCCTGGACCCTGTGAGCAAGAAGGCCTACCTCTTCTCGATTTTGCGCGACACATACACGCAGATTCCAGAGCACGGTTCCGATCGGATCAACACGGCGATTACGCACGGACCGAATACAGCGATGCAAGCCGTCTCCGATCTGCTGGGCATCCCGATACAATATTATGTGTATACCGACTTTCAAGGATTCATTGAGTTGGTGGATGCGGTCGGCGGGGTTGATTTCTATGTGGAAAAAGATATGCACTACACCAGCAAGGCGGATAATCATGAATACGACATCGATCTAAAAAAAGGACAGCAGCACTTAGATGGCAAAACGGCGCTGCAATACGTCCGCTTCCGGCACGACGCTCTGTCTGACTACACCCGGACCGAGCGGCAGCGCAATTTCCTGAAGGCAGTGGCGGATAAGCTGAAGTCGACGACTTCCATTATGAAGCTGCCTTCGATTCTGGAGAAAATCAATCCTTACATCGACACGAACTTGTCGGTTCAGGATATGTGGAAGCTGGCTACTGTCGGGTATGACGCAGAAATGGTCGCCAGCGAGCAGATTCCGCCGATGGAACTGCTGGTGGAGAAAACCGTTGGCGGCTCGTCCGTCCTTGGCGTTCGCAGCGAGGAGGATTTAAAGCAATACGTGCAGGATGTATTTAATAAAGCGGAGGAAAGCGGGACGGACAGTGGCAACGATGCTGACGGTGCCGAGGACAACGGCGGCAGCAACGACGACAGCGGCAGCTCGGGCCGTACCGGGGCGAACGCAGGCAGCAGCGGCGTGAACCTGGAGGCGGCCAGCCCTTGAGGTGGGGTAGCCCTGGGAGCCCCGGGTGCCTCGGAAGCCCCACCACCACCGCCACGAGATGTAAAAGTGCAGTTCATTTTGGCTAAAAACCGCTCTTTTTGGCCTGTCAAATGTAAAAGTACAGTTCATTTCCGCTGAAAAGTCGTTTTTGAGGACATATCCTGCTACGTGAGATGCACTTTTGCAGCTAATCGCACAAAAAAGCCGGTTTTCCAGACAAATTAAATGTACTTTTGCAGTTGAATTGCCGGATCGCCGGCGCATCAACTAGTTCACACCAGTTATTCAATTCAGAAAGGAAGTTTATAGAGATGAATCGATCGCAATCCGAACGATTGTATGAAGAAGCGTTGCAGCATATTGTAGGCGGCGTCAACAGCCCCTCCCGCTCGTTTAAGGCGGTTGGCGGCGGGGCGCCTGTTTTTATGAAAAAAGCTGAGGGCGCGTATTTTTGGGACGTGGACGGCAATCGCTACGTCGATTATTTGGCGGCTTACGGGCCGATCATTACCGGACATGCCCACCCGCATGTGACGAAGGCCATTCAAGAGGCAGCCGCAAACGGCACGTTGTACGGGACCCCAACCGAGCTGGAGATCCGCTTGGCCCGAATGCTCAAAGAAGCGATCCCTTCGATGGACAAAGTACGCTTTGTCAACTCCGGCACGGAAGCGGTCATGACGACGATCCGCGTCGCGCGGGCGTATACGAAGCGCAACAAAATCATCAAATTTGCCGGGTGTTACCACGGCCATTCCGATCTCGTGCTCGTGGCCGCCGGCTCCGGCCCGTCCACGCTGGGCATCCCTGACAGCGCCGGCATCCCGACCAGCATCGCGCACGAGGTGATCACCGTGCCGTTTAACGATGCTTCGGCGCTGAAAGATGCGCTCGACAAGTGGGGCGACGACGTCGCCGCCGTTATGGTCGAGCCGATCGTTGGGAACTTCGGCATGGTGATGCCGAAGCCCGGGTTCTTGGAAGAGCTCTGCCGGCTCGCACGGCAGTACGGCGCCCTCGTCATTTACGACGAGGTCATTACGGCCTTCCGCTTTCACTACGGCTCGGCGCAAACGTACGCCGGCCTCTCCAACCACGAAGCGATCCGGCCGGACCTGACCGCCCTCGGCAAAATCATCGGCGGCGGGCTGCCGATCGGCGCGTACGGCGGCAGCAAAGAGATCATGGAGCAGGTGGCACCGCTGGGTCCGGCCTATCAGGCCGGGACGATGGCCGGCAACCCTGCTTCCATCTCCGCCGGCATCGCCTGCCTCGAGGTACTGCAGGGCGCCGGGGTCTACGAAGAGATGGACCGCCTCGCCGTGAAGCTGACCGACGGGCTGGCTGACTCGGCCCGCCGCCATGGAGTGCCGCTGACCATCAACCGGATTCGCGGCTCGTTCTCAACGCATTTCTGTGACCATCCGGTCACGAATTATACGGAGGCGCAAGACACTGACAGCGAAGCGTTCGCTGCCTTCTTCCGCGCCATGCTGAACCGCGGGGTCAACCTCGCCCCGTCGAAATTTGAAGCTTGGTTCCTGACCACGGCGCACACGGAAGCCGACATTGACTTCACATTAGAAGCCGCCGAAGCGGCGTTTAAGGAAATCGCTAAAAGATAATAGATAAATGCTATCCCAAAAGTAAACTTTTGAACATTCTCAGCAACAAGATAGGATGGTATTAGTAAAAAACCAAGGAGCTAAGCGAGAACAGACCGCTTAGCTCCTTGGTTTTTGGCGTCCACCGCTGCTTTCTTGAGCAGATTGTGGGCAAGGGAAAGCCACCCGACTTCAAAAGCTTACTTTTGGTAAGCCTCGAAGCAGGAATCGTTTGAAGCCCCGATTGTTTTTCATATCTCCGAACACAGGCTCCGGCTCAATCATCCGTCTGACGGCCAAAGCATAACCTTCTTCACTGCGAAGCTTCTGCCCGGCTTGATTTTTGAGCCGCAAATACTTCATGCTGACTTTGATCTCCCGATTTACTTGGGCCTTCGTACACTGCGGCTTCAGCGGACAGTCCTCACAACCGGCACTGCGGTAATGCCGGTACTCGATTTCGCATATGGTCTTCTTTCATGCGCATGAACGTGGCGTCGTGATCTGTTTGCTGTAGCTGTTTCGCTTGCCTAAAATCTCTCCATGCGTCTCGTACTTCTGGAGTCGTGGCAAAGAAACCTCTCCTTTGGGTTTATGGTTGAGTGGTACCTCCATTTTACTACTAAAGAGTGGTTTCTTTTTGTTTGACGAAATGAAAAGAGGGCGTCCCAAAAGTCATCATAGATGACTTTTGGGACGCCCTCTTTCATATCTGTGTTATGGCTTATAAGTTTGTAAGTAGGAGGCGACGGCTTGGACTGTTTGTTGCATATTCGTAAAATTCAAGTCACCTTCCGGCGACACCTGGGTTACTTTAACTATAATATTGTTGTATGAAATCATGCATTCATCATACTTGTGCAAGAAGTTTTGCTCTCTGTAAGTATCCGTTTGTTTTGTGGGCCAAAAAATCATATCTTTACCTAGCGAAGCATTTAAATAAATCAAGTCAATTATCGTAATGATATGATTTTCATCTTGGTAATATATTCTTTCCTGCGTCTCGGTATCCGATTGTTCTCCATCCACCGTTAACACTGACCTTTTGCCCAACGAAAACTCCTTGTCAATAGCTACCAGATTTATATCATCTGTCTTTTCGATCATCTTAGATGAAGGTAATTCCAATTCAATAGCCATATTTTTAAACAAGGACCGATATTGTTCATATGAAATTAAACTTTTGTCAATCTCATTCGGGTGTGATGGTTGCTTGGAACAACCAAAAAGAATAAGGAAAGTTAGTAAAAACAATATTACTTTTTTTTTCTTACTCATAGTTTTATAGTTTGGTTTCTGAGTATTCAATGGTGACATCATTTTCATTCACAGCCCATCCCGATTCTCCAGTATAGTACATGCCAATCCACGAGGAGGAGCCTTTAGGGTATTTCTTCCACTCAGCCTGCCCTGCCCCATAACCGCCAGCCCGATATTTAGTATATGATGCTGAATATCCCGCAGGAATATTCTTAGGGCCTGCTTCGACGGTAGTACTTGAATAAGTAGTTTTGGAATAATTATAGGACCCCCCAAGTTTTGCATTGAGGCTAGCAAGAAATTTTACTTTAAACTCAGCTTCTGCTTCAATATTTGCTCCTACTTCCCATTTTGTGGTTACCGATTCCTGCTGAACATACTTCAATGGAAGCGTGCCAGTACTTCTATTTTCGACCGTCACTCTTGAAACAAAAAATCTCTTTTTATCGATTTTAGTACTATTTAATGTCCATCCGTTAAAGACGTATGTGTAATTAGAATCACTCCATGAGTTTGTTCCGATCCCACTTTCTTTATTCGGAACAATATATGGTACATATTTCTTTTTTCCCTCTAAATCAATTTCCCATGCTAGAGGAGTATCAAGCTGATATTGTTTTTGGCGTTCTAGTTCCTCTTTACTAGGGGTAGTACTAAAAACCCCAAAATCATCGTTTTCAGTTTCCAATAAATTGGCATTTGCGACAACTGGTGAAATGGAAGCAAACAATCCTAAGGTAAGTAATAATGTCAGTATCCTACTTTTTTTCATAAATCAATTCACTCCTTAACTATTAATAATGTCTTTGCCATTTGTTATTTTATCCCATTTTCTATTCTATGTAAATACAAAAATTCCAATATATTCAATTCCGTTGGTTTATACATTAATATTATTGAGCAAACATTTACGATTCTCCGCGAACGTTCTATACTACAAGAAGCTTATCAACCAAAGGATGTCGTGCCCATGCTGCAAACGCTGAACCGACAACTGAACAGATTAATGCCCTTAATTACGCCTACTAGCATAATGATCGGCGTCCTTTGCGGGAGTCGTCTTGCCTCCTATACCTACCTGTCTCCGTGGCTGTTTGCCTTCATGACCTTTGCCGGGAGCATTAGTCTCAGCTTCAAAGATTTCCTAAACGTGCTCAAAAAACCACTCCCCCTTGTGCTCTGCCTGTTCATCCTCCATCTGGCCATGCCGCTGGTCGCGATGGGAATGGGGCGTTTGGCGTTCCCCGGGGATTTTTATACGATTACCGGCTTTATTCTCGCCGCGGCGATTCCAACCGGAGTCAGCAGCTTTGTTTGGGTCAGCATCTACAAGGGCAATATTGCCTTGACCCTGTCGATCATCCTGATCGATACGCTCCTGGCCCCCTTTGTCGTTCCCGGCATCCTGTCGCTGCTGGTGGGCACCAGCGTCCGGCTTGACGCCGTGGCGATGATGACCAGCCTGTTCTGGATGATCGTTGTTCCGTCGCTGGTGGGCATGTTGCTGAACCAGTGGACCAAGGGCAAGGTGATCACCACCTGGGGGCCTTGGTTGAACCCGTTTTCGAAGATTGCCATGGCTTCGGTCGTGGCGATTAACGGCGCGGTGGTCGCCCCTTACCTGACCGATTTCAGCTTGCGGTTGCTGGGGTTCGCCGCCATCATCGTCCTGCTCGCGGCCATCGGCTACGCGCTTGGCTTTGGCTTGTCCCGGCTGATCGGCCTGAATGAAGCCGACAAAGTCGCGCTCGTCTTCAACGGCGGCATGCGCAACATCAGCGCCGGCGCCGTGCTGGCTGTCACCTACTTTCCCGCCCCGGTGGCTGTGCCGGTCGTGCTGGGCATGGTGTTCCAGCAGGTGATAGCCTCCCTCGTGGGCCTCGTACTCGGCCGACAAGCCCGCGCGCATCAGCCGACGGACAAAACGGCAACGTCAGCGTGATTTTGGGGAACTCGGGAGCACGTTTTCCACTCATGCGGCCCCTCTCCCCGCCTCCCGTCCCTTCTAACGGAACCAGATGACCTTATTGGTTCATTTCCCCACTAGCCTTGCACCAAACCTGACATGAGAAATTACAGAAAAATTGTTTGTAAAATATCCTAAATATGGTTGNTATTACTGGTATTCTTCTGGTTGCTCATAAAAAAATCTCCTATTGTTAAGGTGTAGGCATGTTACCCACTCCATAACAGAAGGAGACCATAGCATGGGTAACAATAACTCAAAATCAGTCATTTGTAAATGCCTAAATTTGCTGAATGTCGGAGAATACCGCGGCCTGCTTGCCGACCATCGCACTCGCAAACTTACAACCGGTAAAGCCATTCAGATTT
>NZ_JADQ01000075.1:0-17982 GCF_000518465.1 Paenibacillus sp. J14
TTGTGGTAAAGTGGCTCACAGGAGCTTCCTCCTTCTTGGTGTGTTGTGCGCAAACATCACTTTACCAAGGGAGAAGCTCTTTTTCTATATCCGCTTTTTCCAATTCCTACACCCACAGAGATTTTACACTATCTCCCCTTCCTCCCTCCTCCTTTTCCGTTATACACAATCCACAGCTTCCGTTTTTGAACTTCAATCCGCCCAGTTTTCCACAGGCCTGACTGAGATTTTTTTCGCATAGAAGTTATTCACATGTGGAAAAGTATTTTCATCTTAATCCTGCAAGTATTCGCCAAAACGCTTTCATAATTATGGTTTACAGCCGAATCGAATCGGAGTATATTCAAATTGTAAGTTGTATACAAGTATACAAAAAGAGAATTGCGAGGTGTTTTATAGATGAAATTAGGTATGGTTGGGCTTGGAAAAATGGGCTTCCATCTCGTTCTAAACCTGCTGGAGCATGGACATAACGTCGTGGCCTACGATATGAATTCCCAGTCCGTAGCAAACGCCGCTGAGAAAGGCGCGGTTCCCGCTGCCAGTCTGGAGGAGCTCGTAAAATCATTAGAAGCACCGCGGGTCGTTTGGGTGATGGTACCAGCCGGTGCCCCGCTGCAATCGGTTGTGGACCAATTAACACCATTGCTAGATGCAGGCGACGTTGTCATCGACGGAGGAAATTCACATTATAAAAATTCGCTGGAACTTGCTCAGCAACTGGCGGAGCACGGGATTCGCTTCCTGGATGTTGGAACTTCCGGCGGCGTAGAAGGTGCGCACCAAGGCGGCTGCTTTATGATTGGCGGCGAGGAGGAAGCCTTCCGTCTGGTTGAGCCGGTCTTCCAAGACATCGCTGTATCCGGAGGTTATCTGTATACAGGACCATCCGGCAGCGGTCATTTCCTCAAAATGGTCCATAACGGAATCGAGTACGGCATGATGCAAGCGATCGCCGAAGGCTTCGAATTGCTGGACAAAAGCCAGTACAACTACGATTTCGAGCAAGTTGCCCGCGTATGGTCGAACGGTTCGGTGATCCGTAGTTGGTTGATGGAACTGACGCAGAGTGCTTTTGCCAAGGATCCGAAACTGGAAGGCATTCGCGGTGTGATGCACTCCTCCGGTGAAGGCAAATGGACAGTGGAAACCGCGCTGGATTTGCAAGCGAATGCGCCGGTGATCGCCATGTCCCTATTTATGCGTTATCGTTCACTCCA
This sequence comes from Paenibacillus sp. J14, assembly GCF_000518465.1. NCBI lineage: Bacteria > Bacillati > Bacillota > Bacilli > Caryophanales > Paenibacillaceae > Paenibacillus > Paenibacillus sp. J14. The sequence continues at coordinate 1,221 of NZ_JADQ01000075.1, forward strand.
GGAGGACACTTTCCACGGCAAGGTTGTTGCAGCGCTGCGCAACGAATTTGGCGGACACGCGGTCGAATCTGCGAAATAACTGCTGAAAAATTGCTGAAACCTAGCGCGAGTTTCCCCCATCTTTACGATTTTCATGCTATGATCGAAGTATTTAAAACTTCACGATCATTATGCGGGATCATATCCCTTAGATAGGAGAAATATCGCATGCAATACCCTTCTTCTTGGTTAAAAGGCAGCTCGCTGGGTGAGTCAATCGCCGCGGAGCTTCGCCTGCAGATCATTAGCGGTACGATCAAACCGGGCACCGTTCTGTCCGAGAACCGCATCGCCGCGGATTTCGGCACGAGCCGTTCCCCGGTTCGCGAAGCACTGAAAACGCTCTCTAATGAAGGGCTGATCAACCTTCAGCGCATGGGGGTGGTGGTAAACGGCCTCAGCCTGAAAGACGTCGACGAATTATACGATGTTCGTTATCTGATCGAAAGCTTCGCCTCGAAACAGGTGGCCGAGAATCCGGAAGCGCTGCTCGCCCCGCTCGCGCAAATCATCGACAAAATGGAGCTTGCCGGCAAACACCGGGATATCGCGGAATTTGCTTACCAGGATCTCTGCTTTCACGAAACGATTATCGCTGGCGCTAACCATACGCGTATCATGCATCTATGGACCAGCATCCGCCACATTGTCATGACGGTGATGCTGATTACAACGCGTGAGGTGTTGTCACAAGACGATGACAAAATTAACTATGTGATCGGCAAACATCGCAAGCTGCTGCAGGGATTGGAATCCCGTGACCCCGGGATTATCGCGCGGAACGTGGAAGAGTATTTCGCCGACTCTCACCGCACGCTGCATACGAGCCTTCCTCAATAGCTAACCGAAGCGGCCTATTGGCCCTTTGAACCGGCTTTGTTGTCGACAAGTATACAATAATCAAATTTCGCTGGTTTTGATCATACTAAGAGCATTTCCAGCACGATCATTTATGAAAGCGCTGAACTAAATACATCAAGATGACCAAAAGAGGAGGAATTCCTTTGGACACCCTGTTTGGTATGAACCATAACGCTACGCTCTTATTTTGGACACTGCTCACCATCGTTTTTTTGATCGTGTTAATCTCCAAATATAAATGGAATCCCTTCGTGACGCTGCTGATCTCCGCCCTGCTGCTTGGGCTTCTGGCGGGGATGAAGCCGCTGGACGTGGTCAGCTCCATCACAAGTGGTCTCGGTGGAACGCTCGGCACGATCGCCATCGTCATTGGTCTCGGTACGATGCTGGGAAAAATGATGGCCGAATCCGGCGGCGCAGAACGCATTGCCACCACACTGGTTGACCGATTTGGCGAGAAACGGGTGCACTGGGCGATGATGCTCGTTGGTTTTATCGTTGGCATCCCGGTATTTTTTGAGGTTGGTGTTATTCTGCTGATTCCAATTGTATTTACCGTCGCAAAGAAAACAAAAATGTCCCTGCTTCAAATCGGTATCCCGATCTTAGCGGGACTGTCCACTGTACACGGACTCGTTCCGCCGCACCCTGCGCCGATGATCGCCATTGATGCTTATGGCGCAAATCTCGGCAAAACGCTGTTGTATTCAATTCTAATCGGTCTGCCGGTAGCAATCGTATCCGGTCCTCTGTTCGGTAAATATATCGGTAAACGGATAGTGCTGGAACCTCCGGCCGAGTTGGCGGAGCAATTCGCTGTCAAAGGGGATCGCAAGCTGCCGGGATTTGGGATTACGCTGTTTACCATTTTGCTGCCGGTCATTCTTATGTTAATTGGCTCGATTGCTGATATCCTCGATCCGGAAGCTACGCATCCGATCACGCTGTTCTGTGAATTTATCGGACACGAGATCATGGCGCTGCTGATCGCGGTCGTATTCTCCTTCTTCTCCCTCGGCTACAGCCGCGGATTCAGCAAACAGGATCTCTCCAAATTCACAAGCGAATGTCTGGCGCCAATCGCCGGGATCGTATTGATTATCGGTGCCGGCGGTGCATTTAAGCAGGTACTGATTAATAGCGGCGTAGGCGAAGCCATCGCGGAAATTGCCACCGGTGCACACGTGAATCTGATTCTCTTCTCTTGGTTCGTGGCGGCTTTGATCCGGGTAGCTACTGGTTCGGCCACAGTCGCCATGACAACAGCAGCGGGCATTGTCGCGCCTGTGCTGGCGATGACCCCCGGGGCGAACGTTGAGTTGGCCGTACTTGCAACCGGTGCAGGGTCGATCGTACTCTCCCACGTGAATGATGCCGGCTTCTGGATGGTGAAGGAGTTCTTTAATATGTCGGTACCGCAAACTCTCAAATCCTGGACCGTCATGGAAACGCTCCTGTCCGTTGCAGGATTGTTGCTAATCCTCGTGTTGAGCTTTATTTTCTAAGGTAAACCTCATTACAATGGAAATACGAAAATTTGAAATAGAGAGAAGGTAGGTTATGGGTACCGTTACACATATGATCGGCCTCGATATCGGCACGACCAGCACGAAGGCGGTATTATACGAACGCAGCGGCCAAGTGATCACTACGGCCAATGAGGAGTATCCGCTGTATACCCCTTCCGCCGCCGTGGCGGAGCAGGATCCGGAAGAGATTTTTGCGGCCGTGATCGCCGCAGTAGGCAAGGTCATGAAAGCCGGCGGCATCGCTCCGGATCAAATCGGATTCGTTTCCTTCAGCTCGGCGATGCACAGCGTCATCCCGCTGGATAGTGAGGGCAAACCGCTGATGCGCTGTCTCACCTGGGCGGACAATCGCAGTGCGGATTGGTCGGAGAAGCTGAAGAATGAGCTGGGCGGACACGAGATATATTTGCGCACCGGCACGCCAGTTCATCCGATGTCTCCGCTCACCAAGCTGCTTTGGCTGCGCCATGAGAAGGCTGACATTTTTGCAAAGGCTCGCAAATTCGTATCGATTAAGGAATATGTTTTCCTTAAGTTGTTTGGGGAGTACGTCGTCGATTATTCCATTGCATCGGCCACTGGATTATTGAACCTCGAACGCTTAGATTGGGACGAAGAAGCGCTGCAGGTGGCCGGGATTACGCCGGAGCATCTGTCCAAGCTCGTGCCGACGACACACGTCCTGCAAGGCCTGGCGCCTGACTACGCCAATGCCATGGGACTCGCTCCCTCCACTCGCTTCGTCATCGGCGCCAGTGACGGCGTCCTGTCCAATCTCGGGGTCGATGGCATCGACCCCGGCGTTGTCGCCGTCACAATCGGCACCAGCGGGGCAATTCGCACCGTGGTCGACCGGCCGAGAACCGATCCCAAAGGCCGAATCTTCTGCTACGCGCTGACGGATCAGCATTGGGTGATCGGGGGTCCGGTCAACAACGGCGGCGTCATCTTCCGCTGGGTGCGGGACGAATTCGCCGCTTCTGAGGTTGAAACGGCGAAACGGCTTGGGATCAGCCCGTACGACGTGCTGACCAAAATCGGTGAACGCGTCGCTCCGGGTTCAGACGGCCTGCTCTTCCACCCTTACCTGGCCGGCGAACGGGCGCCGCTCTGGAACCCTCATGCCCGCGGCTCCTTCTTCGGGCTGACGCTGCATCATCAGAAGGAGCATATGATCCGCGCCGTGCTGGAGGGTGTCATTTACAACCTCTACACCGTGCTCCTGGCGATGGAGGAACAAATCGGTCGTCCTCAGAAAATTCAAGCCACAGGCGGCTTCGCCCGCTCCCCATTATGGCGGCAAATGATGGCTGATATTTTCGACCAGCAGGTCGTCATTCCGGAGAGCTTTGAAAGCTCCTGCTTAGGGGCTGTAGTACTCGGTCTGTATGCTTTAGGCGAGATTGACTCCTTTGAAGTCGTCAAAGATATGGTTGGCGGCACCCATGAGCATTCGCCAAACCCGGAGCATGCGGCGATTTATAAGCAGCTGCTGCCCATCTACATCCGCATCTCGCGGAAGCTGGAGGAAGAATACGAGGCGATTGCCAAGTTCCAGCAGCAACAGCAACAACAATCTGAGCAGTAAAGACGCTCTGACATCCATACAAAAACGAATCCGATCGTCCCTTTGGGCGGTCGGATTTTTATTTTCTATATAATAGCCAGAACTTGCTCTCTATCCTCGATGGTTGAATTATTCACAGCCGAAACTCGAAGATTGAGGAGAGATCCGAATAAGCTGTGAATATTTTTTTTGAGATTTTGCAGCTGCCTGTCGAATTTTAAACAAATTATAAACAATATGTAGTGGTGTGAATGAGAATTATGCACAAGTTATTGAATTTGTGGATAAAAGCCGAGATCTCATTGAAAAACAAGCCTTCTTTTGCTATGATTATATTGTTTTCGTTGTGAATATCTCTGTTTATCCGCTGAATTATTAACAGGTTGTGGATAACATTGTGAACAATTCGAAAATAAATTATTTTATAATGATTATACTTTACTGAACATTGGGGATAAAATTCCCCTTTATTTATGTTTTTTCGACTTCTTTCTGCATGGCTTAAGCCACAATTGGAAGATTTAAAAGGAGTGACAGTCTGTGGACAGCCATACTTCGGAAATATGGCAACATATTTTATCTATTATTAATACGAAATTAAGCAAACCGAGCTTTGACACCTGGTTTAAGGCGACGAAGGTCGTCTCCTTAACCGATCAGTCGATTGTGATCTCCGCTCCGACCACGTTCGCTGTGGAATGGCTCGAGAGCCGCTACACCAAGCTGGTGGCAACGACGGTGTTTGAGGTGATCGGCAAGCAGGTGGACGTCTCATTCGTGATCGAAGAGTCGGCTCCCCCCGAGCAAGCTCAGGTTTATAAGGAACCCCCCGCTCCCGTCCCAAGCGAGGAAAGCGTTTCCCATATGCTTAATCCGAAGTATACGTTTGACACCTTCGTTATTGGCTCCGGCAACCGGTTTGCTCATGCCGCTTCGTTGGCGGTCGCCGAGGCACCGGCGCGGGCGTACAATCCGCTGTTCCTCTACGGCGGTGTGGGACTTGGCAAGACGCATCTGATGCATGCGATCGGCCATTACATTTTGGAGCACAGCCCCAGCAGTAAAGTCGTGTACATTTCCTCCGAGAAATTCACGAATGAATTCATCAACTCCATCCGGGATAACCGCGCGGAAAGCTTCCGTAACAAATACCGCAATATTGATATTTTGCTGATCGACGACATTCAGTTTCTGGCCGGCAAGGAATCAACTCAGGAAGAGTTCTTCCATACATTTAATGCGTTGCATGAAGAACGCAAGCAAATCATTATTTCCAGTGACCGTCCGCCGAAGGAAATTCCGACGCTGGAAGAACGGCTTCGCTCCCGATTTGAATGGGGACTGATCACCGATATACAGCCGCCGGATCTAGAGACTCGGATCGCTATTTTGCGGAAGAAAGCTAAAGCGGAGAACCTCGATATCCCTAACGAAGCGATGATGTACATCGCCAATCAGATCGATACGAACATCCGCGAGCTGGAAGGAGCACTCATCCGTGTCGTCGCCTACTCTTCCTTGATCAATCAGGACATTACGACTCATTTGGCCGCTGAAGCGCTCAAGGACATTATCCCATCCAGTCGTCCGAAGATGATCACGATCCAGGACATTCAACAGAAGGTTGGCGAGTATTACAATTTGAAGCTGGACGACTTCAAGGCGCGCAAAAGAACCAAAGCGATCGCGTTTCCGCGGCAAATCGCCATGTATTTGGCCCGGGAGCTCACCGATTTCTCGCTGCCGAAGATCGGCGATGCTTTTGGCGGAAGAGACCATACCACCGTCATCCATGCGCATGAGAAAATCACCCAGCAGCTCAAAACCGATCAGGAGCTCTATAAAATCATCAACAACATAACCGAAAAAATAAAAAGTGCTACCTGAATAAGGGATAAGCCTATGCACATGATATGCACATGTGGATAGGCTTCATTTCATATTTTTTCAATTGTTATCCACATATTCAGTGCCCCTACTACTTCTTCTAATCTATAAAGATATAAACATCTTCATAAGTAGCGGACAAGCCGCTCACTGCAGAAGTCACAACCGCTGCGCTTGTCCAGTTCAACGAAGAAGATCATAAGGATGGATGCATGAACCGCCTCAACACCGTACATACCTCAAAATTATGCTTCGGAGGTCAAAATTATGACGGTTCCCTTTCGAGGCAGTGTTGAAATTTTGCTTAATGTTTCATGTGAAGTATGCCCATAGAAGCTTTAGGCTTCATAACCACTTTTAGGAGTTGAATTTATGAAAGTCCGTATTTTGAAGCATGATCTCAATGAATCGATCCAACACGTATCCAAGGCGATTTCGAGCCGGACCACGATTCCGATTTTGACCGGGATCAAGCTGGATGTGAACTTTCAAGGGATGACTCTGACGGCCAGCGACACGGACATTTCGATTCAGGCCTTTATTCCGGCGGAGGATCAGGAGAAGCAAATCGTACAAGTCGAGCGTCCGGGGAGCGTTGTGTTGCCTGCGAAGTTCTTTGTCGAGATCATCAAGAAGCTGCCTTCCTCCGAAATCGAAATGGAGGTGCAGGACGGATTCCAAACCTTCATCCGTTCCGGATCCACCGATATCCAAATGGTAGGTCTGGATCCGGAGGAATTCCCTGTACTGCCTAGCATCGAAGAAAATCAGGTCATTTCGATTCCCGGCGATTTGTTGAAGAACATGATTCGGCAAACGGTATTTTCCATTTCGACGAACGAAACTTCGCCGATCTTGACCGGAGTGCTCTGGAACCTGGCAGATAACCAGTTCAAATTCGTAGCGACGGACCGCCACCGCCTGGCCAGCCGCATTGCCGGTCTGGATGACGCGGAGGGCGTACGGTTCAGCAACATCGTCATTGCCGGCAAAACGCTCAATGAGCTGAGCAAAATTATCCCGGATCAAAATACGCGCGTTGAAATCGTCGTTGCCGACAACCAGGTGTTATTCAAAATCGATCGCGTGTTGTTCTATACTCGCATTCTCGACGGAACTTATCCGGATACTTCCAAGATTATTCCGACTACGTATAAAACAGAACTCATCTTGGATACGAAGAAGTTAAGCGATTCGATCGACCGCGCTTATTTGCTGTCTCGCGAGGAGAAAACGAATATCGTCCGCCTGCAAACGATGGAAGACGGAACCATTGAAATTTCCTCTAGCTCCTCGGAGTTGGGTAAGGTTACGGAGCAGTTGGATGTAGCCCATTTTTCGGGGGATCCACTGCGCATTTCCTTTAACTCGAAATATATGTTGGACGTTCTGAAGGTCGTGGAGAGCGAGCAGCTGCACATCGGGTTTACAGGCGCGATGAGCCCGATCATCATTAAACCGGTGGACGACAGCCAGAGCTTATATCTGATTCTTCCATACCGGACAACGAACTAAGATCATTGGCGTCATAGCATGTTTCCAGCGGAAGCATTTTGGCGATACCAACAGAAAGGAAACCGATTCCTCATGAAAATAATTCCCATCTCGAGCGAATATATTAAATTAGATTCTTTCCTGAAGCTGGCGGATTGCGTGCCAACCGGAGGAATGGCCAAGGCGATCCTCCAGGAAGGTGCCGTGAAGGTGAATGGCGAACCGGAAGAGCGGCGGGGCCGGAAGCTGTATCCGGGCGATAGCGTTGAGGTGGAAGGTTGCGGCTCTTTTCAGGTGGCGGGAGAACAAGCTCCCTGAAGTGGCCTGCCTGTGGCCCTGTGGCCGAGGACTGGCGGAGAATGAGGGGGCTTAGAACGTGTTTGTAAATCGTTTATCGCTGCAAAACTACCGGAATTACGGTACCCTTACGCTGGACGCCTTCGGCGCCGTGAACCTGATCATTGGGCGGAATGCCCAAGGGAAAACGAACCTGCTTGAGGCGTTATTCGTCCTTGCGCTGACGAAGTCGCACCGGACCGGCAAAGACAAGGAGCTGATCGCGTTCGGCAGCGACCATGCGCTGGTGTCCGCGGAGGTGGAGAAGAAGTACGGCCCAGTCCAACTCGAGCTTCGACTATCTCCACAAGGCAAGAAGGCGAAGCTCAATGGCCTGGAACAGAGAAAGCTGAGTGATTTTATCGGGGCAATGAATGTGGTGATGTTTGCTCCGGAGGATTTGGAAATCGTCAAGGGAACTCCCGGGGTACGGCGCCGGTTTCTTGACATGGAGATCGGGCAGGTACAGCCGAGTTACTTATATCATTTGCAGCAATATCAGAAGGTGCTGATCCAGCGCAACAACTTGCTCAAACAGGCTTGGGGCGCTGGTCCCGAAATCACGACGATGTTGGAGATTTGGAACGAACAGCTGGTCCAACATGGTGTTAAAATTATCAAAAAAAGGAAACAATTTATAAGTAAACTGCAAAAGTGGGCGGAACAGATTCACGAGGGAATTACCGGAGGCGGTGAAACCTTGAAATTGGCGTATCTCCCCTCTTTTGGCACAGCCGAAGAAGAAGATGAAGCTGTCCTATTGCAGCAATTTATGATAAAGTTATCACAAATGAAGGATCAGGAGATTCGCCGCGGGATGACGCTGTGTGGACCGCATCGCGACGATCTGTCGTTTATTATCAACGGCAATGAAGCACAAGTGTATGGGTCCCAGGGCCAGCAGCGGACGACGGCATTATCGTTGAAACTGGCGGAAATTGAACTCATTCATGAGGAAATCGGCGAATACCCGATTCTCTTGCTGGATGATGTGTTGTCGGAGCTGGATCCGTACCGCCAAACCCAATTGATCGAAACGTTTCAGAGTAAAGTGCAGACGTTCATCACGGCTACAGGGATCGAGAGCATCAATGCAAGCCGGTTACAGGACGCCAGCATTTTTCATGTTCAGGAAGGACAAGTCCAAGGTTAAGGACGGAGGGAAACGGATGTATATACATTTGGGCGGAGAAAAGGTGATCCTCTCTTCGGAATTGATTGCAATTTTCGATATCACGATCGAGAAGTCTTCCAAAATATCCAAGCAATTCCTAAGCCATGCGTTGGAGACGAAGAACGTGGTGCGCATCGGTGAGGAGGAACCGAAGTCTATTGTCGTGACCCAAAACGAGATCTATTACTCGCCGATCTCCTCCGCTACGCTGAAGAAGAAAGCGAACGTGATTTTGGCGGTTTAGCCTTGAATTTGATTCTAAAGAAGTAGGTGAAGGCATTGTCAATGAACGAACAAACATATGACGAGAGTAATATTCAGGTGCTTGAAGGCTTAGAAGCGGTGCGCAAACGTCCGGGGATGTACATCGGGTCTACTAGCGTACGCGGCCTGCATCACCTGGTATGGGAAGTCGTAGACAATAGTATCGACGAAGCGCTGGCCGGCTATGCGAACAAAATTAGTGTTACGGTGCATCCTGATAACAGCGTAACGGTTGAGGATAACGGCCGGGGGATTCCGGTTGGGATGAATGAAAAGCTGCAGAAGTCGACGCTGGAAGTCGTCATGACTGTGCTTCATGCCGGGGGGAAATTCGGCGGCGGCGGGTATAAAGTATCCGGGGGCTTGCACGGTGTAGGTGTCTCCGTCGTAAATGCCCTGTCGACGAAGGTGATCGTTGAAGTTAAGCGCGACGGTCATATCTATCAGCAGGAATACCACCGCGGCACACCTCAATACGACGTACGGGTAATCGGCGACACGACGGAAACGGGAACGAAAACGACGTTTTACCCGGACCCTGAAATTTTTACAGAGACGACGGTCTTTGATTATAATACGTTGCTGACGCGGATTCGCGAACTCGCTTTCCTGAACAAAGGGATCAACATCTCGCTGACGGACGAACGGACAGGTCAGAGCGAGTCGTTCCACTACGAAGGCGGCATTATGGAGTATGTCCGCTTCCTGAATCAGAACCGTGAAGTGCTCCATGAGGATCCAATTTACGTTGAAGGTCAGCGGGATATGATCCAGGTGGAAATCTCACTGCAATATAACGATGGCTATACGGAGAATATTTTTTCTTTCGCCAACAACATTCATACTCACGAGGGCGGGACGCATGAGTCCGGCTTCAAGAGTGCCCTGACCCGGCTCATTAACGATTATGCACGCAAGTCGGGCATGATTAAGGAGAACGATTCCAACTTGACCGGGGATGATGTGCGCGAAGGGTTAACAGCGATCATTTCCGTCAAAATTCCAGAGCCTCAGTTTGAGGGGCAAACGAAAACCAAGCTGGGCAACAGTGAAGTCCGCGGGATCGTGGAATCGCTCTTTGCCGAGAAGCTGCAGGAGTTCATGGATGAGAATCCGTCCGTGTCCCGGCGCATTTTGGAGAAATCGCTTCAAGCTTCGCGGGCGCGGGAAGCTGCCCGGAAGGCTCGCGAACTGACGCGGCGTAAGAGTGCACTGGAAGTCAGCGCCCTGCCGGGCAAGCTGGCAGACTGCTCTTCGAAGGATGCCTCGATCAGCGAACTGTATATCGTCGAAGGTGACTCGGCGGGCGGATCGGCGAAGCAAGGACGGGATCGTCACTTCCAGGCGATCTTGCCGCTGCGCGGTAAGATCTTGAACGTCGAGAAAGCACGGCTTGACCGCATCCTCGGGAATGCGGAGATTCGGGCGATCATCACGGCACTTGGCACCGGGATTGGTGAAGATTTTGATATCTCGAAGGCACGGTACCATAAGATTATCATCATGACGGATGCTGACGTCGACGGGGCGCATATTCGTACATTGCTCTTAACGTTCTTCTTCCGCTACATGCGTAAAATCATTGAGGCAGGGTATGTTTACATCGCGCAGCCGCCGCTCTTTAAGATCGAACGCAACAAGGTGGTTCGTTACGCGAACTCTGAGAAAGAACGCGATCAAATCATCGCTGAATTTGGTGAGGGCGCGAAAGTGAATGTGCAGCGGTACAAAGGTCTAGGCGAGATGAATGCGGAACAGCTCTGGGAGACCACAATGGATCCGGAGAGCCGTGTAATGCAGCAAGTCTCGATCTCTGACGCCATACAGGCGGATGCGATCTTTGATACACTGATGGGGGATAACGTCGAACCACGGCGCGAATTCATTCACGAGCATGCGAAATACGTTAAGAATCTCGATATCTAAGGGATAGCGGGAGCCAATAGAAAAGGCTGTTCTATACTCTCCGGACTTACATCCGGAAGAATGGGAACAGCCTTTTTTCTATTTTGCTTTGGCGGATTTCGCTTTCAGTCGGCCGTAAGCGGTGGCGTAACGCCGGATCTTTTGATAGACCTCTTTCGGATGGAGCATTTTGAAGGGGAAGAGAGCGGGCTTTGTATTGATTTCCAAGATCCAGATCCGATGATCTTCGTCGATAGCGATGTCCAATCCGATTTCCTTGAGCTGCGGAAACTTCCGAGCAAGTTGGATGGCGGCCTGAACGCCAATGGACTTCATTTCCTTGTATTTTTCGGCAAATTCTTTAGGGGTCATATAGGGGCTGAGCAGATCCTCAATCAGCATTACGCTGCCGCCGCCGTGATAATTGGTGATGACCTTCTGCTGGGCGGCAATCCTCCCGATAAATCCGGTGGTTTCCCAGGTCTTCCGGGGGGTCTGCTGGACGAGCGCACGGATATCGAACCTGCGGCGGCGGTAGGTGAGGAGGCGGATGCCTTTTTGGATCAGGTAAGGTTTAGATCCCATCTTGGCGACAAGCGCGTCATGAAGCTCCTCGATCGTGGGGTAGAGCTCGTATTCAATTCCGTATCTAAGCTTATACTGAAGCGGGCTGCCTGAGCTCAGGTCATCCGTCCATTTCTCAATGCTCATCACGCCAATGCCATAGGTGCCGTGATCCGGTTTGACGAAGACATAGCCGTATTCCTCCAGCATATCCTGAAGATGCTCATAGGAATATTTTCGCGTATCCGGAATGTAGGGACGAAGAGATTCCTTCTGGTAGATCACTCTCGTTTTCTCCCACTTGCTTGCAATACGTTGGATCGTCAAAACGTTTATCCTTCCTTTCTTTCGGACCGGAAAGACGGCCCGTTGTCATCTGCGCGTTATGCGAAAAACATAGGACAGAAGAGAAAAACAATGGTATAATTATAAGATATGGGGATTTTATTAGCTTTTTCAGCGATTCAAAGAAAATGCCTATATCCGTAGTGTATGAACGTTCGATTCGATGGGAGTGGACACATCCCTAATTTTTTGCTGTCTATATGGATCGTGTTTCAAGGCCGGTCACGTTTAATTGAGCTTGAATTGTGAAAGTAATATAATGAAAGTGGCGGTTTTTCGGGCTTTTTCCCATACGAAGGCACGTGGATAGATTATGAAGGAGGTCCAGCATGGCGGAAGAAAAATTCTCTCAAATCATAGATCGGGACATTAATGTGGAAATGCGCGAGTCTTTTATGGACTATGCCATGAGCATTATTGTCAGCCGTGCGTTGCCGGATGTGCGGGATGGTTTGAAGCCGGTGCATCGTCGCATTCTCTATGCGATGTCGGATTTAGGAATGCATCCGGACAAACCATTTAAGAAGTCAGCGAGAATCGTCGGTGAAGTCATCGGTAAATATCATCCTCACGGTGATTCCGCCGTTTACGAGACGATGGTACGGATGGCGCAGGATTTCTCGATGAGATATATGCTTGTCGAAGGCCATGGTAACTTTGGTTCGGTCGACGGGGATATGGCTGCAGCGATGCGGTATACGGAAGCGCGTTTATCCAAAATCGCTATGGAAATGCTGCGTGACATCAATAAAGAAACCATCGATTTCATGCCGAACTACGACGGTGAGGAGCAGGAACCGGTCGTGCTGCCTTCCCGCTTCCCGAACCTGCTGGTGAATGGGGTATCGGGGATCGCGGTTGGGATGGCAACGAATATCCCTCCGCATAACTTAGGGGAAGTCATCGACGGGGTTCATGCGTTGATTAAGAATCCGGAGATCAGTTCACTGGAATTGATGGATTATATCAAAGGTCCGGATTTTCCTACGGCTGCTTATATTTTAGGCCGCTCGGGGATCCGTCAGGCGTATACAACAGGACGCGGCTCCATTACGATGCGGGCGAAGACCACGATTGAGGAGCATAACAACAAAGCGCGGATCGTCGTGGAAGAGCTGCCTTATCAGGTCAACAAGGCCCGTCTGGTCGAAAAAATCGCCGAATTGGTTCGCGAGAAGAAAATTGACGGAATTACCGATTTGCGCGATGAGTCGGACCGTACAGGCATGCGTGTGGTGATCGAGCTTCGGCGGGATGTCAATCCGAACGTCGTGCTGAATAACCTGTATAAGCATACGGCGCTGCAAAGCACTTTTGGCATTAATATGCTGGCGATTGTAAACAATGAACCGAAGATTCTGACGCTGAAAGATGTCTTAAGTCATTACTTGCAGCATCAGGTTGAAGTGGTTCGCCGGCGTACTGAATTTGATTTGAAGAAAGCCGAAGCCCGGGCACATATCCTGGAAGGCTTGCGAATTGCCTTGGATCACATCGATGAAGTGATCGCTTTGATCCGGGGATCGAATTCGGATGAAGAAGCTCGTGAAGGCTTGATGACTCGGTTTGGTCTGAGCCTCGAACAAGCCCAAGCGATTCTCGATATGAGACTCCGCCGGTTAACCGGATTGGAGCGCGAGAAGATTGAAGAAGAATATAACGAATTGCTCCAGAAGATCGCTGAATATCGTGAAATTCTGGCCAATGAACAGCTCGTGCTGAAAATTATCGCTGATGAGCTGCAGGAAATCCGTGACCGCTACGCGGATGAACGCCGTACGGAAATTACGATCGGCGAAGAAAGCATCCTCGACGAGGATTTGATTCCTCAAGAGGAAGTGGTCATCACGATTACGCATACCGGCTACATCAAACGATTGCCGGTGACAACGTACCGCAGCCAGAAGCGCGGCGGGCGCGGCGTCGTCGGGATGGACACCAAGGATAATGATTTCGTGGAGCATTTGTTCGTGACGAACTCCCACCATTATCTGATGTTCTTCACCGATCGCGGGAAGGCGTATCGCCTCAAAGCGTACGAGATCCCAGAGCTGGGACGTACGGCTCGGGGGACGCCAATTATTAACCTGATTCAGATTGAACAGGGCGAGACGGTTAATGCGGTCATCGAGGTTGAGCGTTTTGATGATAACAAGTATTTGTTCTTTGCTACGAAGCAGGGGATCGTCAAGAAGACGCCAATCGAAGACTATATCAATATCCGCAAAGGCGGATTGATTGCCGTCAACCTGCGCGAAGACGATACGTTAATTGATGTGAAGCTGACCGATGGCAATGAAGAAGTGATCATGGGTACGGCACAAGGGATGTCGATCCGGTTCCCAGAAAGCGATGTACGCTCCATGGGGCGGGCGGCTACCGGCGTAAAAGGGATCACGCTGGATGAAGGCGACTCCGTCATCGGCATGGATGTTGTGGTTCCGGGGCAGGATGTCCTGATCGTAACCGCCAAAGGTTACGGGAAGCGGACCCCAGTTTCCGAATATCGCACGCAAAGCCGCGGCGGTAAGGGGATTAAGACGATTAATGTCACAGAGAAGAACGGCACGGTCGTCGGACTCAAAGTCGTTAAGGATGAAGAGGATCTGATGATTATTACCGCCAGCGGTACGCTGATTCGGACCAGCATGGAAGGCATTTCTACGATGGGTCGGAACACGCAAGGCGTGAAGCTGATTAATATCCGTGAGGACGATGCCGTGGCGACGGTTTGCCGTACGGATAAGAGCGAGGAAGAAGACCAAGACGGAGAAGCTGAGTCCTCCCAGGACGAAGGCCAAGCAGTTGAAGGTCAAAGCTTGGAATCTGAACAAGATCACAACGAAGAATAATTGAGTTTCCTGGTTTACGGGACAACATGGCTGGAAAGTTAGGAATGACGGCCCAACCTTAGGAGTAAACGAGCCTTAGAATCAAGTCTAAGGCTCGTTTTTTTGATTGACGGTACGGAAGTGATTGCGGTGTACTTTTTATCTAGAAAAAAGAAAGATTGCTTGCTATTTTGCCGAAGTACTATAATAGGATTAAAGAACACTAGTTCTTTGTACCTAGAAAATACTGGGATTTAAAATGACTCGGGATTCCTAGTCTTACCCTAAGGAGAGAATAAAGGATGGTAAGTATCTCAATCGCAGATGTTAAACCGGGAGTTAAACTGAATAATCACGTATATAGCCCATTGGGTGGTCTTTTGTTGCAGAAGGGCAAGGTTTTGCTTCCGAGGGATTTGGACATCCTGCGCGCCTTTATGATCCAACAGATTGAAGTGGAAGACTTTGTGGTTCCCGAGCGTAAAGCGACAGAGGTCCATGAATCTACCAAGTTAGCTTCGACAGGAGCAGCAGGAAAGGCGACGGCCGGGACCGCAAGTCAAGTGACGATGAGTCCATTGACGTCGTTGCACCTCGAATACGACCGGATGTTGCATTTAACGAAAAGCGCGTTTCAATCCGTGTTGGCTGCAGAGTTGCCGATTTATGAACTTCGTAATCAGTTGGAGGCGCTCTTCCGTCAGTTGAAGCATTACAATGTGCTGACGTTTATCCCGCGCAATATGAACGAATACGATTATATGTATCATAACGCCATTCTCTGCTCGATTACGTCCTATTTGCTGGCGCAATGGCATGGGTTGCCCCAGAAAGATTGGATGCAGGTGGCATTTGCCGGATTGCTGCACGATATTGGTAATACGAAAATCGATCCGATGATTCTGTATAAGCCAACGCAGTTGACTCCAGAAGAAGTTGATGAAATGCGGATGCACACGACCTATGGCTATCAGCAGCTGCGCAAAACTGCTGCGATTAATGAGGGCGTTCGGCTGACGGCGTTGCAACATCATGAGAAGATGGATGGTACGGGGTATCCGTTCCGGTTGACCGGCGATAAAATTCATATCTACGCGAAAATCGTTAGCGTGGCGGATATTTTTCATGCCATGACGTTAAACCGCCGATACCGTAAAGCGAAATCTCCTTATTTAGTGCTGGAGGAAATCCGGTCTGAGGCATTTGGCAAGCTGGATCCTGGCGTTGTGCAAACCTTCATGGATAAGGTGACCCAATTCCATAACGGGACGCGGGTACGTTTAAGCGATGGGAGTGAAGGGGAGATTATATTCTCTGACCGGAATCACCCGACGCGCCCAATGGTCTCCGTTCAAGGACGAATTGTCAATTTGGTTGTGGACAGACAGCTGTATATCGAGGAAGTTCTTTCCTAGGGTTGATTTTTAGGTTCGTTTTGGGGTATATTATTACTTACCCGCTGAGATTTGTGAAAGGCTGAGTAAGACTGGAATTGAATAGTTGAATAAAAAAGTCTTGCAAGTTTCTCAAAAGGGTGATATACTATAAAAGTTGTCGCCGATAAGGTGATAACGAAGTTGATCTTTGAAAACTGAACAACGAGTGAGTAATAAATCGAGATTAAATCTCGTCAGTTTTTTCTAAATGAGCAAGTCAAACACTTTCGATGAAAGACCTNGANNCCNNNGGNTTCNAGATTCCTTTCATCTTTATTGGAGAGTTTGATCCTGGCTCAGGACGAACGCTGGCGGCGTGCCTAATACATGCAAGTCGAGCGGAGTTTATCGGGAGCTTGCTCCTGATNAACTTAGCGGCGGACGGGTGAGTAACACGTAGGCAACCTGCCCGTAAGACTGGGATAACTACCGGAAACGGTAGCTAATACCGGATACGCAAGTCTCTCGCATGAGGGACTTGGGAAAGGCGGAGCAATCTGTCACTTACGGATGGGCCTGCGGCGCATTAG